>NZ_RCOE01000221.1:0-1981 GCF_004321495.1 Pseudomonas sp. Sample_10 | reverse complement strand
TGGGCGGATTTCTGGGACACCAAGCAGTTCCCGGGCAAGCGCGGCCTGCGCAAAGGCGCCAAGTACACCCTGGAATTCGCACTGATGGCCGACGGCGTTGCGCCCAAAGACGTCTACAAAGTGCTGGCCGGCAAGGACGGTCAGGATCGCGCGTTCAAGAAACTCGATGAGCTCAAGCCAAACATCCAGTGGTGGGAAGCCGGCGCACAGCCGCCGCAGTACCTCGCTTCCGGTGACGTGGTCATGAGTTCGGCCTACAACGGCCGTATCGCTGCCGTGCAGAAAGAAAGCAACCTGAAAGTGGTGTGGAACGGCGGCATCTACGACTTCGACGCATGGGCCATTCCAAAAGGTCTGGACGCCAAGCGTGCCGAAGCGGCGAAGAAATTCATCGCTTTCTCGGTTCAGCCACAGCAGCAGAAGACCTACTCGGAAAACATCGCCTACGGCCCGGCCAACACCCAAGCCGTACCGTTGCTGGCCAAGGATGTCCTGAAAGACATGCCGACCACCCCGGAAAACATCGCCAACCAGGTGCAGATCGACGTCAGCTTCTGGGCTGACAACGGCGAGCAACTGGAACAGCGCTTCAATTCCTGGGCTGCGAAGTAACTGGAGGGCTCGCCCTCCTGTGAGGGCGAGCTTTTGTGGCGAGGGAGCTTGCTCCCGCTTGAGTGCGCAGCACTCACAAAATTGGCAGTGCCAACTCGATTTTGGGGCCGCTTCGCAGCCCAGCGCGAGCAAGCTCGCTCGCCACAAGGAATGGATGATCGTTCCCACGCTCTGCGTGGGAATGCCGCCCGGGACGCTCCGCGTCCCTGTGACGCAGAGCGTCACTGGATGCGTTCCCACGCAGAGCGTGGGAACGATCAGTACCAAAAATTCGAAGCGGTATTTACCACTTCTGCAATGACCAAAGATTTCCGGAGTACGCCATGGCTATCGCCGTTCCCGTGAACGCGGGTACTGACCCCACCTTGAAGCAGCGGCTCAAGCATGCCGAGCGGGTCAACCGCTGGAAGGCCCAGGCCCTGATCGCGCCATTGGTGCTGTTTCTGTTGCTGGTGTTCCTGGTGCCGATCGTGGCGCTGCTCTACAAAAGCGTGGGCAACCCGGAAGTGGTCGGCGGCATGCCGCGCACCGTGTCCGCCATCGCCAGTTGGGACGGCCGCGGCCTGCCCGCTGAACCGGTTTACAAAGCGGCCGCCGAAGACCTCGCCGAAGCCCGCAAGAATCAAACGCTGGGCGATTTGTCCAAGCGCCTGAACATGGAACTGGCCGGCTACCGCAGCCTGCTGACCAAAACCGCCCGCGCCTTGCCGCTTGCCACCGAGCCGGCCTCTTATAAAGAAGCGCTGGAAGGTCTCGATGAGCGCTGGGGCGATCCGGCCTACTGGCAAGCGGTACGTCGCAACACCAGCAGCATTACCCCGTACTACTTGCTGGCCGCCGTCGATCACCGTATCGACGACCTCGGCGAAATCGCCCCGGCCACTCCGGACCAGGCGATCTACCTCGACATCTTCGCCCGTACCTTCTGGATGGGCCTGATCATCACCGTGATCTGCCTGGTATTGGCCTATCCGCTGGCTTACCTGCTGGCGAACCTGCCGTCGCGCCAGAGCAACCTGCTGATGATTCTGGTGCTGCTGCCGTTCTGGACCTCGATTCTGGTACGGGTCGCCGCGTGGATCGTGTTGCTGCAATCGGGTGGCCTGATCAACAGCGGTCTGATGGCCATGGGCATCATCGACAAGCCGATCGAACTGGTGTTCAACCGCGTCGGGGTCTACATCTCGATGGTGCACATCCTGCTGCCGTTCATGATCCTGCCGATCTACAGCGTGATGAAAGGCATCTCGCCGACCTACATGCGCGCCGCGATTTCCCTCGGTTGCCATCCGTTCGCCAGTTTCTGGCGGGTGTACTTCCCGCAGACCTATGCCGGTGTCGGCGCCGGTTGCCTGTTGGTGTTCATCCT
>NZ_RCOE01000165.1:0-10618 GCF_004321495.1 Pseudomonas sp. Sample_10 | reverse complement strand
GCAGCATGTCTTCGATGGTGTCGTGGGTTTCGATACCGGCGTGGTACACGCTGCCATCGGCGTTCTGGTAGATGTTCACCGAATCGGTGTCACCGAACAGGTTGTGCATGTCGCCGAGAATTTCCTGATAGGCGCCGACCAGGAACACACCCAGCAGGTAGTCCTCGCCTTCGTTCAGGGAGTGCACCGGCAGACTGGTTTCGATGCTCTGCTCGTCGACGTACTGGTTGATCTTGCCGTCCGAGTCGCAGGTCAGGTCCTGCAACACTGCGCGACGCAGCGGCTCTTCGTCGAGGCGATGCAGCGGAATGATCGGCAGGACCTGGTCGATGGCCCAGGTGTCCGGCAGGCTCTGGAACACCGAGAAGTTGCAGATGTACTTGTCGGCCAGCTTGTCGTTGAGCTCATCGAGCACCTGACGGTGGGAACGCTGACGCGCCTTCAACGAGTTGTGCAGGCGACGGCAAACGGCAAAGTAGCATTGCTCGGCCAGGGCTTTTTCCGCCAGGGTCAACTTGCCATCGGCGTACTGCGCAGCGACATCGCTCATGTAGTGCGTGGCGCGCCAGTAGGTTTCGGTGACCATCTCGATATCGGTCGGCCCCAGCAAGTCCACCAGCCACTGCACGGTTTCCGGCAGCGCTTCCTTGTTCTCGATCTGCGGCACGTCGTCGTTGTGTTTCTCGACGTCGGTCACCTGGATCACCAGCATGGCGTGGTGCGCGGTCAGGGAACGGCCGCTCTCGGAGAAGATGTTCGGGTGCGGCAGGTTTTGCGCGTCGCAGAACTCCTTGAGCATCCCGACCACGACACCGGCGTAATCGTCCATGTCGTAGTTGATCGAACTGGCGTTACGCGAGTGCGTACCGTCGTAGTCCACGCCCAGGCCACCGCCGACGTCGATGTGATCGACCGGCAGACCAAGGTTGCGCAGTTCGCCGTAGTAGCGGATTGCTTCCTTGAAACCGTGCTGGTAGTCCGCCAGGTTGGCGATCTGCGAACCCATGTGGAAGTGCAGCAGGCGAATGCCCTGGTCCAGGCCAGCCGCGCGGAAGCGCTCGACCACCGACAGCAGCTGGGCCGCCGACAGACCGAACTTGGACTTCTCGCCACCGGTGTCGGCCCATTTGCTCGACGCCAGGGACGACAGGCGCACACGCAGACCGACCTGAGGCTTGACCTTGAGCGAGTTGGCTTCTTCGATCACCAGACCGACTTCGGATTCTTTCTCGATCACGATGAAGACGTTGTGGCCGAGCTTCTGGCCCATCAACGCCAGGCGAATGAACTCGCGGTCCTTGTAGCCGTTGCAGACGATGGTGCCGCCCTTCGGCGCCAGCGCCAGCACCGCCAGCAGCTCAGGCTTGGAACCGGCTTCCAGGCCGATGGAAACGTTCTGGGTGGCGATGATGTTCTCGATCACCGCTTCCTGCTGGTTGACCTTGATCGGGTACAGCGCGGTGTACTTGCTCTGGTATTCCAGGCGCTCGATGTTGGCGTCGAACGCGCCGGTCAGCTGACGCACGCGGTCTTGCAGGATATCGGGGAAGCGCACCAGCAACGGCAGCGACAAGCCGCTCTTGCGCAGTTGGTCGACTTGCTCGAACAGGTCGATGGGCGAGCTGCTCGGACCGTTCGGACGAACTTCGACGCGACCGGCGTCATTGATCGCGAAATACCCGGCCCCCCAATGGCGAATCCCGTAAACACTGCGGCTGTCCGCAACTGTCCATTGGCTGCCATCGTCTTTGCGTGTGCGTCGTACGGACATCGAAGTCCCCTATAAAGAAGTCATAGTGCGTCGCCTGGATTCAGGTCGGCGCAGTCTAAAGAATGAAAATGACGGTTCGTCAACGAGGGGGTAGACCCCGCAGACCGCAACGAGTTTAGAAACCGGTCAAGAACAGGCTCTGTGAAAACCATGACGGCGACGCCAGACCTGAAGGCAATCAGGGCTGGATCAAGCCGCAAGTGGTTTTCACAGAGGCTGCTAGCCGCCGGACTTCTTCGCTTTGAAACCGAGCTTGATCAGTTCAGCCAAGAGTAGCTCGACATGATCGCCCTGGATTTCAATGATCCCGTCTTTCAACGCCCCGCCGGTACCGCAGCGTTTCTTCAACGTCGTGGCCAGTTCCTTGAGCGCGTCTTCAGCCAACGGCACGCCGGTGATGGTGGTCACCGTCTTGCCGCCACGGCCCTTGCTTTCGCGGCGCACGCGAGCGATGCCGTCACCGGCCGGGATAACGGTCTGTTTGCAGATGCAGGCGTCCACCGGTTTACTGCATTCCGGGCAATGACGACCTGCGTCGGTGGAAAATACCAGGCCACCAAGGGCGGCGAAGGATGCGGCTTTTTTGGCCACCGGCAATCCTCTTGGGAGGACAAAGACTGGTCGCGGCAACCTGGGGCAGGTGCCATCGACCGCGAAGCCCCACTCAGGCAGGGGCAGCGCTACTGAACCGGCGGACTCTGTCGTTGGCGTGTCCTCTGCAGGAGCGAGCCTGCTCGCGATGAACCTGAGAACGCTGCGGGGTGCCAGGATACCCTCGTCATCGTTCACGACCATCGCGAGCAGGCTCGCTCCAACAGAACAGCAACAACCAATACCGGTTCAGCTTAAAAAGGTCGCGCAGTGTAACGGCAAAAACGCCGATTGCTAAGAGCCAATCGGCGCCAATTTATGCCTCTTTTGCGACGTCTTCGCCGTGTGACCGCAGATAGCGCTTCAACGCGGCCAAAGAGTCCGGGCAGTAAGGCTTTTGCTCGATTTCCTGCATGACCTGTTCGATGGGGATAAAACGCGCTTCCAGCACCTCTTCCGGTTGCAGGACCAACGGGCCATCCCACACCGCGGAAAACGCCGAGCACCACAGGCGATTGCCGGTGTCTTCGAAGAAAAAGTGGTCATGGGCGGTCAGTTCCACACCACGCACGCCCAATTCTTCTTCCAGTTCCCGCGCCGCCGACTCGGCGTAGGTTTCCGTCGCCAGCACCATGCCGCCCGCCGCCACGTCCCAGAAACCAGGATAGATCGCCTTGCTGAGTGTGCGCCGATGCACGCAAAGCTCACCCGCGGAGTTGAACAACATGATGTAAGTGCCGCGACCGATCAGCCCTCGCTCACGCAAATCGGAACGGACCAGGGCGCCGAGCAGGTTGTCCTGTTCGTCGACCCAGGCGATCTGTTCGGCATCCGAAGCCGCCCGGTGGGCGGCCTCCCGCAGGTTATCGATGGAACTGTCGGCCATGACTCAGCCCTGATTGAGCAGTTGACGCAAATCGATCACTGCCGCGTTGGCCCGGGAAATGTAGTTGGCCATGACCAGCGAGTGGTTGGCCAAAACGCCGAAGCCGCTGCCATTGAGGATCATCGGACTCCACACGGCTTCCTGCGACGCTTCCAGCTCACGAATGATCTGGCGCACGCTGACCGTGGCGTTCTTCTTGGCCAGGACATCGGCGAAATCGACTTCGATGGCGCGCAGCAAATGCGACAAGGCCCAAGCCTGGCCCCGCGCTTCGTAGAACACGTTGTCGATCTGCAGCCATGGGGTTTCGACGATTTCTTCGTCGACTTGCGGCGCCACACCCGGTACCACGACCTCGGTTTTCAACGCGGTGTTGAGCTTGACCCGACCAACACTGGCCGACAGTCGTTGCGACAGCGAACCCAGACGCGTACCGACGTCGCCCAGCCAGTTGTTCAGGTTGTCGGCGCGGGCATAGAACAGCGCGCTCTTCTGGTTCGGATCGGACAGGCGCGCCTGATAACGGCTCAGGGAATTGATGCCTTCCTGGTACTCGGACTCACTGGATGGCAGCACCCAGCTCTTGTTGTCGAAGTTGAAACGCGGCTCGGCCTTGGCCAGATCAGCGTCTTCGGCGGACTGCGACTGCGAGCGGGCGAAATCTTTGCGCAACGCACGGCTCAGGTCGCGCACCTGTACCAGCACGCCATATTCCCAGCTCGGCATGTTGTCCATCCACAGGCCTGGCGGAAAGCGGTCGTTGGAGATATAGCCGCCCTGCTTGGTCAGCAACGTACCGGCAACGGTCTTGAGGGTTTCGACCGTGGTGTAACCGACCACCATTTGCTTGCCTTCTTTTTCGGCCGCCATTTGCGCAGTCTGCTGCACAGGAAACAGCGCAGGCTCCTGGCTCCAGTACCATCCCAAAGCAATCGCCACCAGCAGGTAGAGACCGATCAGCGTGGCCAGCGCGCGGCTGAACAGCAGGCCGCCCAGATAACTGCGGGTGGCCGACTTGGGCTCGGCGGCACGTTCAGGCGCACTGCCCGCGCGGTTTTTCCAGTCCAGCATGGCGATATCCTTTCAATCACTTGAGTTCAACGGTTCGACCACAACCATACAACAACGTGCCTTTGCCCGGCACCCGACGTTGGCGTGATGACGAAAATTAAACGTCCCGCGTAACCGCAGCGATCATCACGACCGCTTCGCTGACGCTGCCCATAGGGGAATCCCCTAGCCCATACCCGCAAAAAAACAGCGTATCGGCTCATCTTCAGCCACCTGGAAACAACTCGCATTCAAGTCTGATCGGCAGCTCGAAACGCCCGGACATTTCATCACAAACGCCGTACAAGCCCCGGTCGGCGCGCCCTTCGCAAAAACCAACAGCCGATTTACGACCAACCAGTCAGAAACTGAATGCGTCCGCGTTGCAGATTATTGACGTACAGCACTCATGTCATCGCAAAGTGGTGCTAGCATAGAGCCACCACTCGACCTCAGCGCGCCCCCTAACTAGTAGTCAGGATATGACCGAGCCAGAAGATCCCAGCCGCGAGCGCCTCAAGCACCACTTTGCCCAGCGGGTAATTCATCAGGCACGTCAGATTCTTGAGATATGGCAGCGCCTGCAACGCAGCGAGTGGTCAAGCACCGATCTGTCGGAGCTGAGCGAGGCCAATCTGCGCCTGCTGCGCTTCGCCGAGCGTTTCGAACAGCCGGAACACACGCACCTGGCTCGCCAAATCACTCAGTCACTGGAAGCCGTCGATGCCAATCGCGGACGCTTGAGCAGTGGCCTGATCACTGACCTCAACCGCTTGATGCAGCGCCTGTCCCGCACTGGCCTGCGCCATGGCGACCAACTCGACCAGACGTTCCTGCCGCCCCTGCGCAAGCCGATCTACGTCATGCTGCAGGATCACGACCGCGCCGAACGCCTGGCCAAGCAACTGGAGTTTTTCGGGCTCAGCGCCCAGTCCCTGGACAGCGTAGCTGCGTTTCGCTCGTCGATGGTCGAGCGTCTGCCGGCAGCAATTGTCATGGACGTGGACTTCAGTGGCCCCGGCATCGGCCTGAAGCTGGCCGCCGAAGCCCAGGAAGGCCTCGATCATCAATTGCCGCTGTTGTTCTTCAGCCTGCACGAAACCGATACCCCGACCCGACTGGCCGCCGTGCGTGCCGGTGGTCAGGAGTTCCTCACCGGCACGCTCGAAGCGTCGAGCCTGCTGGAGAAAATCGAAGTCCTGACCTGCGTTGCCCAGTACGAACCCTATAAAGTGCTGATCATCGACGACTCCCGTGCCCAGGCCCTGCACACCGAGCGCTTGCTCAACAGCGCCGGGATTGTCACCCGGACGCTGATTGAGCCGATCCAGGCCATGGCCGAACTGGCGGACTTCCAGCCAGACCTGATCATCCTCGACATGTACATGCCGGCCTGCACCGGTACGGAACTGGCCAAGGTGATCCGTCACAACGACCGTTATGTCAGCGTGCCGATCATTTACCTGTCCGCCGAAGACGATCTGGACAAGCAGCTCGACGCCATGAGTGAAGGCGGCGACGACTTCCTGACCAAGCCGATCAAACCCCGGCACTTGATCACCACCGTGCGCAATCGCGCGGCGCGGGCGCGCAACCTCAAGGCTCGCATGGTCCGCGACAGCCTCACCGGCCTGTACAACCACACCCACATCCTGCAATTGCTCGAAGACTGTTCGTTCCGCTCTCGTCGCGAGAACAAACCGCTGAGCTTCGCCATGCTCGACATCGACCACTTCAAGCGCGTCAACGACAGCCACGGCCACCCCATGGGCGACCGGGTGATCAAGAGCCTGGCATTGTTCCTCAAGCAGCGCTTGCGCAAGACTGACTTCATTGGCCGCTACGGCGGTGAAGAGTTCGCCATTGTCATGCCGGACACCGACCTTGAGGCGGCCTACAACGTCCTCGATGAAATCCGCCAGCGCTTTGCCGAAATTCACTATCCGGCTCAACCCCAGGATTTGTGGTGCACGTTCAGCGCCGGGGTGGTGGAGTTGTGTGAAACCTCCGACAGCCTGTCCATGGCCAGCCAGGCGGATGAGGCGCTCTATCGTGCCAAAGGTGCCGGGCGCAACCGTGTCCAGGCGGCGGGGACGTCAAAGCAAAGTGCCACTTTTTCATCGCAATTGACCCCTTCGGTCATAACCCTGTAACAGAAACGCAATAACTTCAGGCGCTTACCATTTCTGCCGTTGGTAGTCCGTGATGCGCCTGAAGCTGCTGACCAATCTCAACACCCTCCTTTTAGTCGCCGTGTGCGTAGCCCTTGGCGCGACGCTGTGGTGGTCGCAAAAAGCCCTCGAACGCCCGTACCTATTAATGGAGCGTTACCTGGGTTTGTCCCAGCAGTTTCAGAACGATGTGGCGCGCAACATCGAGGATTACCTCGCCAGCGGCGATGCCCTGCGCTTGAGCAACGCCACCCAGGCCATTGATGCCCTGCAAACAGAACTCGGCGAATTGCCACCGGCGCTGGCCGAAAGCCTGCGCCCAAGCCTGTCGAACCTGAGTGACTTCAGCAAAACCGATCTGCTGGCCGCGGGCAAGCTCGCCGGAGATCCACAGGCCCTGCTGCTGCAAGCCGAGCGGGAATTGGCTGCCAGCCTCGACCAGCTCAGTCAGTACGCCAGCGCCAACGCGGCGTACCTGACGCCATTGCTCACTGCATCGCAGCATTTGGGTAAATTGTCGCTGGCCCGGGACAAACTGGTCAGCAGCGGCCGCAGCGAACTGGCCGCCGACGTCGAGCGCGAAGTCACCCACATCCGCACCCAGGCCGAGCTGCTGGACGCCCTGCCCTTGCTGGGCGTGGCAGCCAGCAGCGAATCGAACACCGATGATTTCGCCTCGATGATGGGCCTGGAGAGCACCGAGAAAGCTGCAGCCGAGGATGCCGGCGTTGGCTACAAGCGTGAACTCAATAGCCTGCTAACCCGTTACCCGGCGGAGCTGGCTCGGACCCGCGAGCAGATCCAGAAACGCGCCGATCTCAGTACCGCGACTCATCTTAAAATCGCCGATGTGCAACACGCCATCGCCGGGCTGGAACCGGTGGTCCGCGCCCAGCACGGGCAAATCCAGGGCGAAGTCCGACTGATGCAAGGCGTGATGATCGGTTTGATTTTGCTGATCGCGCTGCTGATCGACAGCCTGCAACGCAAACTCGCCCGGACCCTGACCAACCTCGCTCCGGCGCTGTCGACCTGGGCCGAAGGGGATTTCAGCCAGGACATCCAACTGGGCAAGACCAACCGCGAATTGCATGACATCGAAGCGTCGCTCAATCGCTTGCGCGCCTATCTGGTGGCGCTGGTGGGGACCATTCGCCTTAACGCCGAACAGGTCGCCGGCAGCAGCCGGACCCTCGCCGAATTGAGCAACGACCTGCACAGCGGTGCCGAGCACCAGGCGGGGGACACCGCATTGATCCGCGATTCCCTCGGCGAACTGGAAGCGACCATTCAGCAAGTCGCCGGCGATGCCAGCCAGGCTGCCGAAGCCAGTCGGCATGCGGGCCTCGCGGTGGAGCACGGGCAGCAAGTCATTGGCCTGAGCCTGACAGGCCTGCATGCGCTGGTGGACGAAGTGCAGGGCAATGCACAGATGATCGAACATCTGGCCGAAGAGTCCGCGACCATCGGCGGGGTGCTGACGGTGATTCGCTCGATTGCCGACCAGACCAATCTGCTGGCGCTGAATGCGGCCATTGAAGCGGCACGCGCCGGGGAAATGGGTCGCGGCTTTGCCGTGGTGGCTGAAGAAGTTCGCTCACTGGCGCAACGCACTGCTGGCGCCACCGCCGAAATCCAGACCTTGATCGCCGGTCTGCAAACCGCCGCGCGCCAGTCGGTCGAAGGCATGCGCGCCCAGGTCGAACACGCCGAAGCCACCGCCAACCAGGCCCAGGCGGCCGATGGCGCGCTGGATAAAATCGTCGGGGCGATCCAGACCATCTCTGACACCGCAGTGCGCATCGCCGATGTCACCGCCCAGCAGAGCGGCGCCGTCAGTGAGATTCGCGACCACAGCGAGCGGATTCATCAGTTGGGCGGGGATAACTTGCTGCGCATTGGCGAAGGGCGCGAGCAAGGGGAAAATTTGCTGGTGCTGGGTGGGCGCCTGCATACCGCCGTTCAGGCCTTCCGCGTCTGATAAGCCGCCATCGCTGGCAAGCCAGCTCCCACAGGATTGAGGGTGCTTATAGATTTTGTGGACAACCTTGATACTCGTGGGTGTTGGCAAGCCAGCTCCCACAGGGTTGAGGGTGCTTATAGATCTTGTGGACAACCTTGATACTCGTGGGTGTTGGCTTGCCAGCTCCCACAGGGTTGAGGGTGCTTATAGATCTTGTGGATACCTGCAAAACTTGTGGGAGCTGGCTTGCCAGCGATGACGTCGGACCAGTCACCCCAGCACTACCCGCACTGCACATCCGCACGACGTCCGCTATCATCCCCCCAATTCCGATACGCGAGATTGTCATGCGCCGTTTGCTCTGCCTGCTTTTATTCGTGCTCGCCCTGCCGGCCGCCGCCACCGGCCTGTTGGAGAGCCGTCCCAGTTCTACCCTGGGCTCGATCAACAACAGCGCCGACTTCCTGCCGGTACGTGAAGCTTTTCAGTTGAGCCTGGTAGAAAGCACGCCGCAATCGATCAAACTGCGTTTCGTCGCCACCGAAGGCTATTACCTCTACCGTCACCGCTTCCAGTTTCGCGCAGAACCGGGCGATGTCACCCTCGGGGCAGCGCAATTGCCCGACGGCCAAAAGAAGCACGACGAGTACTTTGGCGATGTCGAGGTCTACCACGGCATTCTCGATGTAGAACTGCCGCGCTCCGATCAGCGCGCCTTTACCTTGGTGGTGACTTATCAGGGCTGCGCCGACAAGGGCCTGTGTTATCCGCCGGAAACCGAGCGCCTGAGTATCAACGCTGGCAACAGCGTGAGCGTGCCGTATAGCTGGAGCTGGCGCGAACTGGCGCTGTTTTTCCTCGCCGGTCTGGGCCTGACGTTCACCCCCTGCGTGCTGCCGATGCTGCCGATCCTTTCCGGCGTGGTGTTACGCGGACAGGTCGGCGGCTGGCGCGGTTTCAACCTGTCGCTGGCGTATGTGCTGCCGATGGCGGCGTGTTTTGCCCTGCTCGGCGCCTTGATGGGGATGTTCGGTGCGCAACTCAATCTCCAGGCGCGCCTGCAATCGGCCTGGGTGCTGGTACCATTCGCGATGTTTTTCGCAGTGTTTGCCCTGGCGATGTTCGGGGTGTTCGAGCTGAAGTTGCCGCACGCCATCAGCAGCCGGCTCGACCGCATTGCTGGCCGCACCGAAGGCGGCTCGCTGTGGGGCGCGGCAGTGCTGGGCGTGGTTTCCAGCCTGCTGGTTTCGCCCTGCGTATCGGCACCCTTGGCCGGTGCGTTGCTGTACATCAGCGCCAGCGGCGATGCCTTGGGCGGTGGACTGAAACTGTTCATGCTCGGCCTGGGCATGGGCGCGCCACTGTTATTGGTGGCCACCGGCGGCGCGGCGTGGCTGCCAAAAAGCGGCCCGTGGCTGATCTATGTGAAGAATGCAATTGGCGTGTTATTGCTGGGACTGGCAATCGGCTTGCTCAGCCGGGTTTTGCCGGGACAGGTTACGCTGCTGCTGATCGGCCTGTTGGCCGCGGGTGTCGGCTTGTTCCTCGGCGCACTGGAATTCGTCTACAAACCACCGCGAAAACGCCTGGGCCAGCTATTCGGGATGTTCCTGCTGTTTTACGCGCTGGCCTGCTGGTTCGGCGCATTCAGCGGCCAGAGCGACCCGTTCAACCCCATCGGCCAGTCGCGCACCATTGCCAGCAACGCGCCAACCCAGGAAACCAGTGCCTGGCAAACCGTAGACACCCCGGCTGAACTCGACCGTGTGCTCGCCCAAGCCCGCTCAGCCAACACTGCGCTGCTGCTCGACTGGTACGCCGACTGGTGCATCAGTTGCAAAGTGATCGAACGGGAGGTACTGAACGACCCCATCGTCATCGAACGCCTCAAGGGTTACAGGCTGGTGCGCTTCGATATCACCCAGAGCAACGCCGAACAACGCGCCCTGCTCGATCGCTACCAACTGTTCGGCCCCCCGGCCTTGATGTTTTTCGGCAAGGACGGCGTCGAACGTGTCGATGTGCGGGTGATCGGCGAGATCAATGCGCGGGACTTCGCCGAACGTGTTGCCAGGGCGAATGACCGGATTTAAGCAAGCAGTCATATATTTCGCGCAAACATCGGTCATCGTGCTGGCTATTGCAGAGAACTGGACAGTCACAAAGGCTTTGCGGCATAGTCGCCG
>NZ_RCOE01000253.1:0-10681 GCF_004321495.1 Pseudomonas sp. Sample_10 | reverse complement strand
GAATAGGCAGAAAGGTCGGTGTGTTCGATCAGACCAATGCCACTGCGGCCAGCCAGAATGCCCTGCCAACTGCTCGGCACATCCGTGCCCAGTGGCGACAACATACCCATACCGGTGACTACGACGCGTCTACGCGACACAGCACTCTCCTTTTTTCAAATGACGACTTTGCATCAGGCCTAAAGAAAAAACCGCACGCCATGATGGCAGTGCGGTTTTTCCATGACAGCAAGCAACGATTACAAACTATTACGCCTGATGGCTAGTAACGTAGTCGATTGCAGCTTGTACAGTAGTGATCTTCTCAGCTTCTTCGTCAGGGATTTCGGTCTCGAATTCCTCTTCCAGAGCCATCACCAGCTCAACGGTGTCAAGGGAGTCAGCACCCAGGTCTTCAACGAAGGAAGCAGTGTTGACCACTTCTTCTTCTTTAACGCCCAGTTGCTCGGCAACGATTTTCTTGACGCGCTCTTCGATGGTGCTCATACCTTGTTTTCACTCCTAATGGACAAATTCAGGCAGCTGGCCAGTGGGTAAGTGTATAGAAAGACTTTTCAGTTTTTCAACTGAAAGCTTCACTCCTCAAACCCGGTGACCCTCTGCCTATAAATAGATTGCAGCTTTATAACGGATTTTAGACAGCTCGTATGACATTTTTTTGAAGCAATCCGTCACATTTAACTCATGTACATCCCGCCGTTCACCGGGATTGTAGCCCCAGTAACGTAAGCCGCACCGTCAGATGCAAGAAAAGCGACCACAGACGCGATCTCTTGAGCTTGCCCCAGACGACCCAGCGGAATCTGCGTCTGCAAGGCTTCACGCTGTGCCTCGGGCAGTTCGCGGGTCATATCGGTATCAATGAACCCTGGAGTCACCGAGTTTACCGTAATCGAACGCGAACCGACTTCACGCGCCAGTGCACGGCTGAAACCTTCCAGACCGGCCTTGGCGGCAGCGTAGTTTACTTGGCCTGCGTTGCCCATGGCACCCACAACCGAGCCAATACTGATAATTCGTCCCCAACGGGCTTTGGTCATACCGCGCAAAACGCCCTTGGACAGGCGGAACAGACTGTTCAGGTTGGTATCGACAACGTCATGCCACTCGTCGTCTTTCATGCGCATCATCAGGTTATCGCGGGTGATACCGGCATTGTTGACCAGAATCGCCGGCGCACCGAACTGCTCCTGAATGCTCGCCAGGACAGCCGCCACGGACTCGTCGCTGGTGACATTGAGCTCAATGCCGGTGCCCTGGATACCGTTTTCCTTCAAAGTGGCGGCAATACGCTCGGCACCCGAAGCGGTGGTCGCGGTGCCAACAACGATGGCGCCCTGACGACCCAGTTCCAGGGCGATGGCCTGGCCGATGCCACGGCTTGCACCGGTGACCAGTGCAACTTTACCTTGCAGACTCATGCAAGTTTCTCCTGATTCAGGCCAACGCTGCACGGGCGGCAGCGAAAGCGTCTGGGGTATTGAGGTTGGAAGTCGATACGCCTTCGGCGCAGCGTTTGTTCAGGCCGGCGAGCACCTTGCCAGGACCGCACTCGACCAGATTGGTCGCACCCTTGGCTGCCAGCGCCTGGACCGACTCGACCCAGCGTACAGGCTTGTAAAGCTGTTCAAGCAGATCGCGCTTGAGGGTTTCCAGATCGGCAGGCACATCGGCACTGACGTTCTGCACCAGCGGAATTTGCGGAGCCTGCCAGTCGATCGCTGCGATCGACTCGGCAAAACGCTCAGCAGCCGGACGCATCAGCTCGCAGTGCGACGGCACGCTGACCGGCAACGGCATGGCACGCTTGGCACCACGCGCCTTGCAACCTTCGATGGCACGCTCGACCGCGGCCTTGGCACCGGCGATCACCACCTGGCCAGGGGAGTTGAAGTTGACCGCGCTGACCACTTCACCTTGCGCCGCTTCGGCGCAGGCTGCCAGCACATCGGCGTCGTCCAGACCAAGGATCGCGGCCATGCCGCCCTGCCCGGCCGGAACGGCTTCCTGCATCAACTGACCACGACGCTCGACCAGCTTCACCGCGTCGCCGAGGCTCAGGCTGCCAGCGGCAACCAGTGCGCTGTATTCACCCAGGCTGTGACCGGCAACATAAGCCGGGCGCGCGCCGCCTTCTGCCAGCCACAAGCGCCACAGGGCGATCGAAGCGGTCAGGATTGCCGGTTGGGTTTTATCGGTTTGATTGAGTTGCTCTTCCGGCCCTTGCTGGGTCAGTGCCCACAGGTCGTAACCCAGAGCATCGGAGGCTTCTTTGAATGTTTCGAGGACAACCGGATGTTGCGCGCCCAACTCGGCCAGCATGCCGAGGGACTGCGAACCCTGTCCTGGAAAGACGAATGCGAGGGAAGCAGACATGTAACAAGCCCCTAATGATCTTGTCGTCGGAGAATTGACGTCCCGCCATCGGGGACGCAAGAAACTGACAGTTGGATGGCCAATTGAACTGAGCGGTCACATTTAAGCATTGTCCGACGAAAACGCCTAAAGCAACAAATCCTCCAGACGACCGTGAATGCGTTCTGGCAGATTTTCCTGAATTTCGATCAAGGCGCGGGAAATAGCACTCTGAAAACCCTGCACCCCGGCGGAACCGTGGCTTTTTACGACAATACCCTGCAAGCCGAGAAAGCTCGCGCCGTTATGTCGCGCCGGCGCCAGGTCAGCCTGCAGTCGCTTCATCAGCGGCAGCGCCAACGCCCCCACCATGCGCGAAGGCAGGCTTTTCTTGAACAACGCTTCGATTCGCCCGGCGATCATGGTCGCCAGCCCCTCGCTGGACTTGAGCAGGATATTGCCGACAAACCCGTCGCACACCACCACGTCCGCCTCGCCACGGTACAAGCCGTCACCTTCGACGAAGCCGATGTAGTTGATACCACGGGCACTTTGCAACAAGGTTGCAGCCAGCTTGACCTGCTGATTGCCCTTGATGTCCTCGGTGCCGATGTTCAGCAAGGCCACCCGTGGTCGAACAATACCCAAGGTTTCTGCCGCGACCGAGCCCATCACTGCAAATTGCAGCAGATGTTCGGCACTGCAATCGACATTGGCCCCCAGGTCGAGCAACTGGCAGTAACCTTTCTGCGTCGGAATCGCCGCCACCATGGCCGGGCGATCGATACCCGGCAACGTCTTGAGCACGAACCGCGACAACGCCATCAACGCGCCGGTATTGCCAGCACTGACACACGCCTGAACCTTGCCGTCGCGCAATAACTCAAGCGCCACGCGCATCGACGAATCGGGCTTGCCACGCAGGGCCTGGGCAGGTTTCTCGTCCATGGTGATGACTTCGGACGCCGGAGCAATCGACAGGCGTGCGCGATCCACAGCCGAATGGCCAGCGATCAGTTCTTCAAGAAGGGAGGGTTGACCGACGAGGGTCAGGTGTAGCGAGGGTGTAGCAGACAGGCAAGCAAGGCTGGCCTGGACAATGCTGCGGGGACCGAAGTCCCCGCCCATTGCGTCAATCGCGATGACTTGAGCGGACAAGTGATTACTCGTCAGCGCCCTTGTCGATCACTTTACGGCCACGGTATACGCCTTCTGGCGATACGTGGTGACGCAGGTGAACTTCACCGGTGGTTTTTTCTACAGACAGGGTGCTAGCCTCGAGAGCGTCGTGCGAACGGCGCATGTCACGGGCAGAGCGGGATTTTTTGTTCTGCTGAACAGCCATAATTGATTAACTCCTAAACGTTTGGGTCACGCTTTAACTGCGCCAATACACTGAACGGGTTGGACCGCGTTACCTCGTCCTCGCTCGGTTCGGGCTCATCTGCTCCCGCCGGCTGCTGGCATTCTTCCGGATGATGAGCAGGCACAATGGGCAAGGCGAGCAGAAGCTCCTCCTCGATCAGTGACTGCAGATCCAATGGATCTTCGCCCAGTTCCAGCACGTCATAACCTTTCGGCAACGACTGGGTATTCGCACCCTCCTTCACCACAGCATAACTGCATTCGCTATGGATCGGCAGGGTGACCAGCTCAAGACAACGCTGGCAAACCATTTTGACTTCAGTGTCGATAAAGCTGTGGATCACCACAGATTTACGTTCATCTCGTTCAAAAACGAATTTGGCCTGGACCGTCCCGACATCGTCGGAAAGCGGGTCGCAGAGTCTCTTCAAATCGGCCAGCAGCAGTTCACCTTGAAGGGTGGTGCCACGGTCAGCCAATTTGCGCGGGTCAACGTGAGGTGGAATCGGGTCATTCAACATAGG
The DNA here is from genome assembly GCF_004321495.1 of Pseudomonas sp. Sample_10. Classification (NCBI taxonomy): domain Bacteria; kingdom Pseudomonadati; phylum Pseudomonadota; class Gammaproteobacteria; order Pseudomonadales; family Pseudomonadaceae; genus Pseudomonas; species Pseudomonas sp. Sample_10. The sequence continues at coordinate 6,437 of NZ_RCOE01000253.1, read as the reverse complement.
CGCAGCATTATAGGGATGCACCCGCCCATGTCAAAGGAAATTCAGCCCTGTCCGTCACTTGGAAGCCTCGCTAGAATTCGCACCTGCCATTTGGAGTTGCGCATGCTGCCTTTATTACTTGCTTCCAGCTCGGTCTATCGCCGGGATTTGCTGGCCCGCCTGCGGCTGCCGTTCACTTGCAGCTCTCCGGACATTGATGAAAGCCATCGCCCCGGCGAGCCTGCCATTGATCTGGTAAAACGTCTCGCCGAGCACAAAGCCCGCGCACTGGCGCACAGCCATGCCGCTCATCTGATCATCGGTTCCGACCAGGTCGCCGTACTCGGCGACAGGATCATCGGCAAACCCCACACCTTCGAAAAGGCCCGCGAACAGCTGCTGGCCTCAAGCGGTGCCAGCGTGACCTTCCTGACTGGACTGGCGCTGCTCAACAGCGAGACCGGCCACTGCCAGGTCGACTGCGTGCCGTTCACCGTACACATGCGCACACTCGAGGCAGCGCGCATCGAACGCTACCTGCACGCCGAGCAGCCCTACGATTGCGCGGGCAGCTTCAAGGCCGAAGGCCTGGGTGTGAGCCTGTTTCAAAGCACCGAAGGCACCGACGCCACCAGCCTTGTCGGCCTGCCGCTGATCCGCCTGATCGACATGCTGCTGGCCGAGGGCGTGCAAATCCCCTGAGGCATCCTGTGGCGAGGGAGCTTGTCGGATCGCTTTTGGGGCCGCTTCGCGCCCCTGCGGGAGCAAGCTCCCTCGCCACGGGTACAATGTTCACCCTCAAGTGAACAGCATTACGCAAATGCGGGGCCCGTTTTCTTGATTGTGTCGAAATCAGCGCAACGACGGACCGTTGAACCCCATCCACATCGCCAAATGCTCAGCCACGCTGGCACCAAGCTTTTTCGAGAAGCGGTCGAATGGCGATTCCTGAACGGTGAAGTCGACCAGTTCTTTTTCCCCGATCACATCACGCGCAACCGAACTGGCATTGCCCAGGCCATCCACCAGCCCCAGCGGCAAAGCCTGCTCGCCAGACCATACGAGGCCGGAAAACAGCTCCGGATGCTCTTTGTCCTTCAGGCGATCGCCCCGACCCTGCTTGACGCTGTTGATGAACTGCTTGTGCGTGGTGTCGAGCACGCCTTGCCAGAACGCTGTTTCTTCAGGCTTTTGCGGCTGGAACGGATCAAGAAAGGACTTGTGCTCGCCCGAGGTGTAGGTGCGACGCTCGACACCCAGTTTTTCCATGGTGCCGACAAAACCATACCCGGCCGCCGTCACACCGATGGAACCCACCAGACTCGCCTTGTCGGCGTAGATCTGATCGGCAGCACTGGCGATGTAGTAGGCACCGGAAGCACCCAGATCGGAAATCACTGCGTAGAGCTTGGTATCAGGGTGCAGACCACGCAAACGACGGATCTCGTCATAGACGTAGCCTGACTGCACCGGACTGCCACCCGGGCTGTTGATGCGCAGGATGACACCTTTGACCTTCTTGTCCTCAAAGGCCGCACGCAGACTGCCGACGATATTGTCGGCGCTGGCCGGCTCCTTGTCGGCGATCATGCCATTGATGTCGATCAGCGCGGTGTAGTTGCCGCTGCGGGTAGCGGCTTTTTCCATGTCCATCAGCGGCGAGAACAACAACAGCGCGCCAAACAGGTACACAAAGGTCAACAGCTTGAAGAAAATCCCCCAACGCCGGGAACGGCGCTGCTCCTGAACGCCCGCCAGCAAGGTTTTTTCCAACAGCTTCCAGCTCTTCTCGTCACCGCTCTCTGCGCTCGCCTTGGCGGGTGCTTTCCATTCGTCGGTCATGACATCTACCCCAGCAAAAACGTATTAAGCCGGCTGACTCAGCCAGGCATGCAATTCTGAAAAGTGATCGATGGCCAAGCGAGGCTCGAACAGCTTCAACGACTCGATCGATTGGGCGCCATAGCTGACCGCGACCGAATCCATGCCGGCGTTGCGCGCCATCTGCAAATCGAAGGATGAGTCGCCGACCATCAGCGCCTGTTCCGGGCGAACCTGGCAATGCGCAAGAATCTGCTCAAGCATCAGTGGGTGAGGCTTGCTGGCGGTTTCGTCGGCGGCACGAGTGATATCGAAATAGCCAGCCCAACCGTGCGCATTCAACACCCGATCCAACCCACGCCGAGCCTTGCCCGTTGCGACTGCCAGGTGATATCCCTCGGCGCGAAACGCCTGCATCGATTCAACCACCCCCTCGAACAACGGAGAAGGCACCGCCTCCGAGGCGATGTAGTGGTCGGCATAGTGCTCGCGAAAGGCGATCAGCTCGCTATCGCTGATGTCCGGATACAGCGTGCGGATCGCCTCCGGCAACCCCAGCCCGATGATGCCCTTGACGGCGAGATCATCGCGCAATTGAAAACCGGATCGCTCGGACGCCACATGCATCGCTTCGACAATCCGACCAATGGAATCAGCCAGGGTGCCATCCCAATCGAATATCAGCAGTTTGTAATCAGATGGGCGCACTCAATCGCTCCACAGTCTTGGCCCACATTTCGTCGACCGGCGCCTGCAACTTGAGTTCACCGCCATCGGGCAGCGGCACGGTCAGCATGTAGGCGTGCAGGAACAGCCGCTTGCCGCCCAGATCACGGATTTCCTTGCTGAAAACGTCATCACCGTACTTGCTGTCGCCGGCAATACAGTGCCCGGCGTGCAAGGTATGGACGCGGATCTGGTGGGTACGGCCGGTAATAGGCTTGGCTTCGATCAGGGTGGCAAAGTCGCCAAAGCGACGCAGGACCTTGAACACGGTCACGGACTCCTTGCCCTCTTCCTCGTCCACCTCGACCATTCGCTCGCCGGAGCGCAGGTTGCTCTTGCCGAGCGACGCCCGGACCTGCTTGATCGAGGACGCCCAGTTACCGCGAACCAGCGCCATGTAGCGCTTGTCGACGCCATCGCCGCGCAGTGCCGTATGCAAGTGACGCAACATGCTGCGCTTCTTGGCGATCATCAGCAGGCCGGAAGTGTCGCGGTCCAGGCGGTGAACCAGTTCCAGCTCCTTGCAATCGGGACGCAACTGACGAAAGGCTTCGATCACCCCGTAATTCAAGCCACTGCCGCCGTGAACCGCGATGCCGCAAGGCTTGTTGATCACGAGCAGCGCCTTGTCTTCGTAGACAATCGAGGCCTCGAGTCGCTGCAGCAGGCCTTGTGCCAGCGGCACGGGCTCGTCGCGCTCGGGCACGCGAACCGGCGGCACGCGCACGATATCGCCCGCCTGCAGCTTGTATTCGGGCTTGATCCGACCTTTGTTCACCCGCACTTCGCCTTTGCGCAAAATGCGATAAATCAAGGTCTTGGGCACGCCTTTGAGCCGAGCGAGAAGGAAGTTATCAATACGTTGGCCGGCATATTCCGGCGAGACCTCAAGCAGTTGTACGCCTGGGGTCGAAGGGGCAGTAGTCGTCATGGCGCGGATGATAACAATTTTTTATGGAATTGAAGCACTTAATCATTGCTGCTATAGTCGCGAACGCCGCCAAAAGCGGCCTGGACAGCGGACCAACGGTCAAAAACCGACCCTGACCAACGCAATTCACCAGGACGCGAGGCCGTCCTACGGGGCTTTCGCTACGTAACGGTGGAGTTTGCAGGTGTAACGAGCGCAGGTGACATGAGGCCTGAATCACGCCGCAAAGCAGAGTTTTGACTCGTTTTGCGCGCCATATTCACGGCCAGTTCACAAAGTGCAGTCAGCTGCGAATGACCCCGAGCGAACGCTTCGGAAACATTGCCTAAATTAGCCATGATGCGTGACCTCCCCTTTCGGAGCTCACGGTAAATGCCAACCCGCTGCGGATTCTGCGCGCGGCAGCACCCGAATTATCAGGGATACGTGTAGGGTGGAGATGCACAACCGCCGGACTGTGTAGCAACAAGCTTTGATCAAGACGCTTCATCTCGTCCACAGCCGCTGGTTGATTCCTCCTCCTGACTGAGTGCTTAAGTAGCCACAGCAAGCAGGACGCGTACGTCGCGATGCAGGCCCACATTGGCCGGACATCGCTGGACACGGGAATGGCCAACCACTCCCGACGCACCTGACACCGACCGTGAGAAGTCGTGTGTGCCGAACGCCGTTTCCGGCAGCCCGGAAACCGACGGTACTACATGAAAAGAATGCTGATTAACGCAACTCAACCTGAAGAGTTGCGTGTTGCACTGGTAGATGGCCAACGCCTCTACGACCTGGACATCGAATCCGGTGCACGCGAGCAGAAGAAGGCCAACATCTATAAAGGCCGGATTACTCGCATCGAACCAAGCCTTGAGGCTGCCTTTGTCGATTTCGGCTCCGAGCGCCACGGCTTCCTGCCCCTCAAAGAAATCTCCCGCGAATACTTCAAGAAAGCCCCGGAAGGTCGCGTCAATATCAAGGACGTCCTGAGCGAAGGCCAGGAAGTCATCGTTCAGGTCGAAAAAGAAGAACGTGGCAACAAGGGCGCCGCCCTGACCACCTTCATCAGCCTGGCCGGTCGTTACCTGGTGCTGATGCCGAACAACCCGCGTGCCGGCGGCATCTCCCGTCGCATCGAAGGCGAAGAGCGCAACGAACTGCGTGAAGCGCTGAACGGCCTGGTTGCACCGGCCGACATGGGCCTGATCGTGCGCACTGCCGGCCTGGGCCGCAGCAGCGAAGAAATGCAGTGGGACCTCGATTACCTGCTGCAACTGTGGACCGCCATCAAGGAAGCCTCGCTGGACCGCGCCGCGCCGTTCCTGATCTACCAGGAAAGCAACGTGATCATCCGCGCCATCCGCGATTACCTGCGCCAGGACATCGGCGAAGTGCTGATCGACAGCGTTGAAGCCCAGGACGAAGCCCTGACCTTCATCCGCCAGGTGATGCCGCAGTACGCCAGCAAGATCAAGCTGTACGAAGACAGCGTTCCGCTGTTCAATCGCTTCCAGATCGAAAGCCAGATCGAAACCGCCTTCCAGCGCGTTGTCGAACTGCCTTCCGGCGGCTCCATCGTCATCGATCCGACCGAAGCCCTGGTGTCCATCGACATCAACTCGGCGCGCGCCACCAAAGGCAGCGACATCGAAGAAACCGCTCTGCAGACCAACCTTGAAGCCGCCGAAGAAATCGCCCGTCAGTTGCGCCTGCGCGACATCGGCGGCCTGATCGTCATCGACTTCATCGACATGACCCCTGCCAAGAACCAGCGCGCCGTGGAAGAGAAAGTCCGCGAATGCCTGGAAGCCGACCGCGCTCGCGTGCAAGTCGGTCGCATCTCGCGCTTCGGCTTGCTGGAAATGTCCCGTCAGCGCCTGCGTCCATCCCTGGGCGAAAGCAGCGGCATCGTCTGCCCGCGCTGCAACGGCACCGGCATCATCCGTGACGTTGAATCGCTGTCCCTGGCGATCCTGCGCCTGATCGAAGAAGAAGCCCTGAAAGACCGCACCGCCGAAGTTCGCGCACAAGTGCCGATCCCGGTGGCCGCGTTCCTGCTCAACGAAAAACGCAACTCGATCACCAAGATCGAACTGCGCACCCGTGCCCGCATCGTCATTCTGCCGAACGATCACCTCGAGACGCCGCACTTTGAAGTTCAGCGCCTGCGTGACGACAGCCCGGAAGCCGCGACCAACCAGTCCAGCTACGAAATCGCTGCCGCCGCTGCCGAAGTCGAAGAAGTCCAGCCAGCTGCCGCCACCCGCACCCTGGTTCGCCAGGAAGCCGCGGTCAAGACCGCACCGGCCCGCGCCAATGCTCCGGTTCCGACCGAAGTGGTCGCAGCACCTGTTGCCGCCCCTGCCGCCGCGCCAGAGCCAAGCCTGTTCAAGGGCCTGGTGAAGTCGCTGGTCAGCCTGTTCGCCACCAAGGAAGAGCCAGTGGCTCCCGTTGTGGTCGAGAAGCCGGCTACCGAGCGTCCTGCTCGCAACGAAGAGCGTCGCAACGGTCGCCAACAGAGCCGCAACCGTAACGGTCGCCGCGATGAAGAACGCAAGCCGCGCGAGGAACGTGCACCGCGTGAAGAACGCGCACCACGTGAACCACGCGAAGAGCGTCAACCACGCGAAGCCCGGGAAGAGACTCCAGCCGTAGCCCGTGAAGAACGCGCTCCACGCGCTCCGCGTGAAGAACGTGCACCACGCGCTCCACGTGAAGATCGCAAGCCACGTGGCGAGCGTGAAGAACGCGTACGTGAACTGCGTGAGCCACTGGATGCTGCCCCGGCCGCTGCTGCGAGCGTGGAAGAACGTCCGGCCCGCCAGCCACGCGAAGAACGCGCTCCACGCCCACCGCGTGAAGAACGTCAGCCGCGTGCCGAGCAAGCCGCTGCCGCTGTAGCCGAAGAAGAACTGCCAACCAACGAAGAGCAACTGCAGGAAGATGGTCAGGAAGGCGCCGAAGGCGATCGTCCACGCCGCCGCTCCCGTGG
>NZ_RCOE01000240.1:0-1989 GCF_004321495.1 Pseudomonas sp. Sample_10 | reverse complement strand
GAAGAAATCTTCGGCCCGGTGATGGCGATCCTCTCCTACGAAACCGAAGAAGAAGTGATCCGCCGCGCCAACGACACCGACTTCGGCCTGGCCGCCGGCATCGTCACCCGCGACCTGAACCGCGCGCACCGCGTGATTCATCAGCTGGAAGCCGGTATCTGCTGGATCAACGCCTGGGGCGAGTCCGACGCAAAAATGCCGGTCGGCGGCTACAAGCAGTCGGGCGTGGGCCGTGAGAACGGGATCAGCTCGCTGAACAACTTCACCCGCATCAAATCGGTACAGGTCGAGCTGGGCGATTACGTCTCGGTGTTCTGATCTGACGCAGTTCTGAAGTTGCGGCCCTTGTGGCGAGGGAGCTTGCTCGCGCTGGGCTGCGAAGCGGCCCCAACTTCAGACACCGCGTTCATGCAGACACAACACAGTCGCTGACTTTGCGACTGCTGCGCAGCCGAGCGGGAGCAAGCTCCCTCGCCACAACGATCGGCAACTCGGCGCGCGACCTGAACCAACATCAAAGAGGGTGCATTCAATGTCCCAAGAATTCGACTACATCATCATCGGTGCCGGCTCGGCCGGTAACACCCTGGCGACCCGTCTGACCGAAGACGCAGGCGTCACCGTCCTGCTGCTCGAAGCCGGCGGCCCGGACTACCGTTTCGACTTCCGCACGCAAATGCCTGCGGCGCTGGCGTTTCCACTGCAAGGCCGTCGTTACAACTGGGCGTACGAAACCGATCCAGAGCCACACATGGACGGACGTCGCATGGAGTGCGGTCGCGGCAAGGGTCTGGGCGGTTCCTCGCTGATCAACGGCATGTGCTACATCCGCGGCAACGCCATGGACTACGACGGCTGGGCAAAACTGCCAGGCCTGGAAGACTGGTCGTACCTGGACTGCCTGCCCTATTTCCGTAAAGCGGAAACCCGCGACATCGGCCCGAACGACTACCACGGTGGCGACGGCCCGGTCAGCGTTACCACGCCAAAAGCCGGCAACAACCCGCTGTTCCACGCCATGGTCGAAGCCGGCGTGCAGGCCGGTTACCCGCGCACCGAAGACTTGAACGGTTATCAGCAGGAAGGCTTCGGTCCGATGGACCGCACCGTAACGCCGAAAGGCCGTCGTGCCTCCACCGCTCGCGGTTACCTGGACGTGGCCAAAAAGCGTTCGACCCTGACCATCGTTACCCACGCCCTGACCGACAAGATCCTGTTCGAAGGCAAGCGTGCGGTCGGCGTGCGTTACCTGGTCGGCGACGCCGAAGAACGCGTTGAAGTCAAAGCACGCAAGGAAGTGCTGCTGTGCTCCGGCGCCATCGCTTCGCCGCAGATCCTGCAGCGTTCCGGCGTCGGCCCGGCCGAGTTGCTGAACAAGCTCGACATTCCGGTGGTCCACGACCTGCCGGGCGTCGGTGAAAACCTGCAGGACCACCTTGAGCTGTACCTGCAATACGCCTGCACCCAACCGGTCTCGCTGTACCCGTCGTTGCTCTGGTACAACCAGCCGGCGATCGGTGCCGAGTGGTTGTTCAACGGCACCGGTATCGGCGCCAGCAACCAGTTCGAAGCCGGCGGTTTCATCCGTACCCGTCCGGAATTCGAATGGCCGAACATCCAGTACCACTTCCTGCCGGTGGCGATTAACTACAACGGCAGCAACGGTGTGAAAGAGCACGGTTTCCAGGCGCACATGGGCTCCATGCGTTCGCCGAGCCGCGGGCGCATCCAGGCCAAATCCAAGGACCCGCGCCAGCACCCGAGCATCCTGTTCAACTACATGGCCACCGAGCAGGACTGGCAGGAATTCCGCGACGGCATCCGCCTGACCCGTGAAATCATGCAACAGCCTGCGCTGGACGCCTTCCGTGGCCGCGAAATCAGCCCGGGCATCGACGTGCAAACCGATGAGCAGCTCGATAAGTTCATCCGCGAGCACGCCGAAACCGCGTTCCACCCGTCCTGCTCGTGCAAGATGGGCACCGACGA
>NZ_RCOE01000154.1:69286-75881 GCF_004321495.1 Pseudomonas sp. Sample_10 | reverse complement strand
GTGGAGGCCACGGCGGCGGGAATGGTGGTGGTCACAGCGGTGGTCGCAGCGGTTCCGATCACGGCGGCAGCTCCGCCAGCAGCGGTCATGGCAAGGGTCTGGCCAGCGATCATGCCGGTAAAGCAACCCGCAATCACGGAGTGAGCGGTAACCATTATGGCAGTGAGCGCAATGACGACAACGGTCATGGCACCGCGACTTCAGGCATTGCCAGTTCGAAAGACACCCGTGGCATCAGCAAAGCCCGGGCCGTCTCGACGACTACACCGGGTGATCACAACACCAAGGGACTGACCAATGCCGGTCCGTCGGGGTCAAAAAAAACCCATTGAGTCGTGGTTGAGGCAATCCGCTTGAGCCCTAAAGAAAACCCGCAGTGATGCGGGTTTTTTTCGCCTGGCGTTTCGGCGCTGTTTCTTGCGCACCTTGGGTGCGCGTCGTTCATGCGAACCCGTTCCTCATCACAAAGTGATAACGCTTAAGTGTATGGCCGATCCGAAAGCTAACGTTCGTCGGATGTCAGGTTGCTATCACTGCATTCGCCTGCTCATTCCGGCACGGCTGCTAAGCTTCGTCGTTGCAGCGTCCGAGCCTGTTCTCGGCTGACGTTGCGTGTGTACCCACGGAGTACGATTTCTATTCCTGTCGGCAACCTGCACGGAGGCAGGCGATGGTGATCAAGAGCATGGTCGAATCGAGTGCGGACGGGGTTCCCGAACCGCTTGATCGAGAAGAAATGGAGCGGGTGCTGGCGTCGTTGCTGGCCAGTCCGTTATTTGCCAAATCGCGGCGCATGGGCAGTTTGTTGCGCTTTCTGGTCGAGCATGACCTGCAATCTTCCAACACCCAGCTCACCGAGTACGCCATCGGCATCGCGGTGTTTCGTCGTGATCCGGCCGTCTATTGCACGGGTGACGATCCGGTGGTGCGGGTGCAGGTCGGCCGGTTGCGGCGAAAGCTCGCCGCGCATTACGCCACCAGCGGCCAGCAAGAGCCGGTACGGCTGAGCATTCCCCCGGGTTGTTATCGCTTGGTGTATCAGCGTTTTCGGCATAAACACATCGGCACGCGCCACCCGGTGTTGCAGATCCAGCCGTTCACCTGCATTACCCGCGACGGCGACGATTTTGCCCGAGGGCTGTGTGAGGAGTTGAGCTGCCGCTTGTTTGAGTCATTCGAACAAACCCAAACAGGCACCAACCATGTATTGCTGAAAGTGCCGCGCAACAGCGTCAAAGCTGCCGCGATGGGGCGCGGTGGACGCTACTGCTATTGCCTGGAGGGCAGCGTGCGGGTCGAGCCGGCACGGGTTCGGGCGTCGTTGCGGCTGGTGGATGTAGCGCAGGGGCGGATTCGCTGGTCGGCACAGTTCGACCGCAACCAGCCCTATGGCATCGCCACCCAGGAAGCGTTGGCCGAGTCGATCTGCCTGTCGTTGACGGGCTACTTTGCCAACGGCGCGATCGACGAGTAAAAGGGGCGACCCTGAGGCCGCCCCGTTGCAGGGGTTACACGGTTTTCCATTGACCGCCTTCGTAAAGGCGACCTGCGGTGTTATCGAACGTCAGGTCGATTTCGATCGCCTTGGAGCGTGAGGTACTGAACATGGTGCTGGTCTGCACGTTCTGTTCGAACCACACGAGGATGGTTTCGACGGGGGTCAACACCGTGTTGCCGGTGACCACCTGATCGACGGCCACATAGATCGGCGTACTGACCTGTTTGCCATCGATGCCGGTGGACAATTGGTTGATGCCTGGATGAATCGGTGCGTAGTTGTTCACGAAGGTCATGGAGATGTCCGGCCCCCCCGTTACCGCCGGGCTCAACAGGCCGTGTTCATCGAGTGTCGAAGTCTGCCCCAATCCTATGTTGACGATATTGGTCGAGACTTTGACCTGAACGTTTTCCTTGAACACGTTGGAAGCGAACAGCTGATATTGCGGAGTCCAGCTGAACTCGTTGTTGCTCAGGTATGCGTCATACGACTGCCAGACCACGTTGTAGTCTGCTGTGCCGACTTTCTTGGCAAAGCACAGCTTGTAGCCAGATTTTTTCAGCAGGGTCAGATCGCCGGCGGCGATCTCGATGGTGACGACTTTTTGCGTTGCCGCCAGGGCGGATCTCAGTACCCGGTTATAGTCTGACGTCTTCAGTTGCGTTGCACCCATGATCGATTTGACGGCTTCTTGCACATCATTGTGAAGCTGCTGGCTTTGTTGGCTGACAGCAATTGATTTGCTCATGGTTCCCTCTTCCTTGGTGGTGTGTTGGGCAATCAATGGGGCGGCGGAGAGTGATCCCGGTCGGTCCATTGAGGGCTTCACTCTAGGTTCATGGGGCAGGGGAGCGAAGTATCTTGGCGTTACAGGCGGGTAACCGCGTTGTATCAAATGCAAGCAACGACGAGGCGACCCAGAGGCCGCCTCGCCCTGGTTTCAAGCGGCCTGCGCGTCGGCCCAGACGAAATTCCAGCTGGTACGTTTGCCCTTGGCGACCTCGATCAGCTTGTTCTCATACACGGTGTGATTGACCACGCCGGTGTAAGTCAAGGTACGGGCAGCATTGGTGCCGCTGCACTCGCCCGGTGTTCCGCCAGCCTCGACCATGGCTTTTTTCATGTCGGCTTCCGACGGGGCACTGCTCTGGTTTTTTTCCACTTTCACAAAACTCATGATTTCACCTCTTCCGTGATGGGGGATCGGCGCAGGGCAAGGCCGACAGGCTGTCAACCCTGAAAACTCACCGAAGGCCATACTCTATTGGCCTGCCTCGCGGCGCAGAAGTGACAACTGCGTCGCTGAGGTAACACGCGGGAAACAGTAGAAGGCGCTGAGGTATCCGCGACGTATCACTCGCGGCAATTCATCAAGGTACGAGATGCCTCGCGTTCTGCGGACGATTGGGCGCGTGCGCTCATAGCGACCATTCATTTGCTCGATACTCATCATTAAGCAATGCAAGTTCTGTTTTTCTGTCATCAGAGGAGGATAGGGTCATATCGATCTCGCCTTTGAAGGAATCAGCGCGATGAGAATGTCGACCTTGCTGGCTTTTATCGCCGTATTAAGCGGTGGCTTTGCTGTTGCCGATCCGGCCGTTGCGGCTGACCCGTCCTGCCACTTCCTGCCCATTGCCGACAGTGCTGCCAGTTTGCGACAGGCGAAGACCGTGGCGGTGCTCTATAGCGAAAACACCCTTAACACCCAGCAATACCTCGAGCGCTACCACGCGGTGGCAGTGAACGGTGCGAAGAATCCCCAGCTGGATTCGCGAATCAGCCAGGCATTCGTTGACAGCTCCGATCCGCAACGGGCGATCAATTGGTTGATGGCGTCGTTGCAGAAAGAGTTCGCGTCGGTAACGGTCTACGACAGCCTGGATGCGGCGGTACAGGCCCATCCGGATGTGGTAGTGATGCTCGACACTTACAGCCGCCTGGTCTCCAAGCGCAACAGCCAGGTTGAGGCGCGATTCATGGCCAAATTCTACGATGCAAACTTGCAGTACATTGGCCAGGCTGAAGGTTCGCGTGCTCAACAAATGCCTTCGGTGTGGGTGCATGGCAAGGCCGCGCCGCAGATTGCCGCGCAGATTGGTCAGCAGACCGAACTACAAGTGAATGCGTTGAAGCAGTTCGATGCAGCGTTGAAGGCGCTGGTGAACACAGGCGCTGCGGGGCATGTCGCGAGTAATTGATGCACGTGCAGCAGAGCCAGGCTGCAGTAGACGCAGTGTAGATAGCGTTTGCGTCAGGTAAGTTTGGAAACGCGAAAGCTCAACCGACGACTGGTGAAATAAATGCTTGAGCGGTAGCCGGTCATGCCGCTTGTCGAATCTGAAAAATCTTTGAATAAACTTTCTCCTGTCCATCACCTTCAGATGACTGTGGACGCCGCATTCAGTGAATCACCGAATGAGTATCGGCGCCTTTTGGGCCTGAGGAGATTGGTCATGTGCCTGCGTAACAAAGGCATCATGATGTTTCTTGATGCCGCATTGGGTTGAACGCGACCGCACTAACCGATCAGAGTGAGTCTATCGTGCCGAAAATTTTGACCTCCTACATCGACGAAACCGAATTGAGCGAGCACAACGCAAAGATGTTCGGATCGCCCAAGGAGCGGTTGGATTTCTACCGAAGGGAGATTCAATACGAAACCAGTATTCTGGCCAATCGAACAGACGCTTACTTGGCCGCTCAGTCATTTTTGGTGATTGCCTTTGCGTCCTGCATGGCCAATCTGAACCCCGAGTGGGGGAAACTGTTTACGTTGGTGGTACCTCCGTTTCTGGCGCTGTTTGGGGTACTCAGCTCACTGAACGCCTGGCCCGGAATACGAGCGGCCTATGACATCATCGATCATTGGTATTTCAAACAGAGTGAGCTGCTTCGCAGTGAACCACTAATGGGATTGGCCTATGACGAATCGCCTTTGTTTTCCGAACGAGAGTCCACCCATAAGGGCTACCGCAAAGCCTTGCTGTTTTCGGTTCGTACGCCATGGATTTTTACGACGTTCTGGATAGTGCTGGGGGCCTGGTCGATCTTCATTCAAGTGACAAACCCAGGCGCGTGAGATGAGTGATTCTGCTCAATGTTGTGTGTGGAAAGGGTATGCAGGGAAAGTATGCCAAGGGGCAAAACGATGAGAACGCACACATTAACCGTTGACGATTTGCAGCTGAACGTTTCAATCCGAGGTCAAGGCTCGCCGCTGCTCTTGCTCAACGGCCTGGGTGGTCTGATCCGCACTTTCGATCCCCTGCGCGAACAATTGGCAGACTACAAGACCATCACGCTGGACGTGCCAGGGGTCGGCAAATCGCAAATGCCCCGTTGGCCACTGCGTCTGCCGCGCCATGCCGACTTGATCGCCGGGATGCTCAGGCAATTGGGAGTCGACCAGATCGACGTGTTCGGCGTGAGTTGGGGCGGTGCATTGGCGCAAGAATTCGCCCTGCGGTACCCGAGCATGGTGCGCCGTCTGATCCTCGCAGCTACCTCGGCCGGCCCGGCGATGCTGGTGAAGCCCGCCGATGTCCTGGATTTCTTTGGCAGGAGCAAAAGCGCCAATCTGCGCAAACAGGAACGCTCGCGCCATTCGATTCAGACGCTGCTGCGCTTCGGTGTGGTGAACGGCATGCTCACGGCCAACCCGAGAACCTATTACCATCAGCTTACAGCGCTGGTCGGTTGGACAAGCCTGCTGCGGTTATTCCGTCTGCGCCAGCGCACACTGATCCTCACTGGCGAGCGCGACACTCTGGTGCGACTGTACAACGCGCATATCCTGCGCCGCACCATACGCCTTGCCGAGCTGCACGTCTTGAAGGGCGAGGGGCATTTTTTTGTGGTAACCAGCGCCAGGCGAACCGCCGAAGCGATACGCGAGTTCCTCTGCCAGCAGCACGGCGATGAAGAATCAATGGGCCGGCGAATCGGCTTGGCCGATGCGACAAGTTGCGACTAGGAAGCAGATACTCCCGGCACATTCATGTTTATTTTTCCCAGGAGCAGACCCACGGTTTCGCAAGGGGTTCGATGCTGTTCAGGTATGTACCAGTGCGATGGTAAACGAGACCACGATCATGCAGGCAAATGCGAAATTCAGATTCATGAAGTGTTCATCCGGAATAGGAGAGATGGACGCCATTTTGGACAGGCCACCGCTGAATAAAAAATTCGGCTTCATGATTTGAAAGATCGAAACAAATGATACCTGGTGCGATGGTTTGTGTTTGTCGGGCGGTTTGGCTAATCTCGCAAAACCCGCAGATTAACGCGCAAACAGGCACAAGCATGCAGGATCACTCCGCAACCGAACTCCCACATCTGCGTCGGCAGAAAATCCTCTTGATCCTCGAGCGCGACGGCAAAGTCATGGCGTCGGGGCTGAGCCAGCATTTCGCCGTGTCCGAAGACACTATTCGCCGCGATCTGTCGGAGCTGGCCGCGGCCGGCCTGGTGCAGCGAGTCCACGGCGGGGCGTTGCCGCGGCCCAAAGACACTGGCAAGGATTATTTCACCCGGATCAGCGAGACCGACGAGGTGAAAACCCGTCTTGCACAAATGGCGGCCGAACGGGTTGAAGACGGCCAGACCGTGATGTTCGACTCCGGCACCACCACATTGCAGATCGCGCGTTCGTTGCCGTTGGACATTCGCATCACGGCCGTCACTGCGTCGCCCATGACAGCGATCACGCTGTCGGAGTACAAGGGCGTCAAAGTGATTTTGGCCGGTGGCCAGCTCAACCCGGCGACGCTGTCGGCCAGCGGGCATGAAACCTTGCGTCTAATTAAAGGGATCAAAGCCGATTTGCTGTTCACCGGGGTATGCGCGATTCACCCGGAAGTGGGCATCAGCTCGCTGCATTTTGATGAAGTGCCGGTGAAACAGGCGATGCTCGACAGTGCGTCCCATGTGATTGCGGTCACCACGGCGGACAAGCTTGGCGCGGTGGAACCGTTCGTGGTTGCGCCGTGTTCGCGTTTGCATACGTTGATTACCGAGCGGCATGTGGCCTCGGGAAATATCGAGGATTACCGCGGGTTGGGGATTGAGGTGGTGCAAGCTGTGTGACTGCCGGCA
>NZ_RCOE01000154.1:21850-69186 GCF_004321495.1 Pseudomonas sp. Sample_10 | reverse complement strand
CGAGGATTACCGCGGGTTGGGGATTGAGGTGGTGCAAGCTGTGTGACTGCCGGCAGAGGTGCGGTGAGTTTGCCGGCCTCATCGCTGGCAAGCCAGCTCCCACAATGACCGCGTTCAACACAGCTTTTGTATACGCCACTGAACCTGTGGGAGCTGGCAAGCCAGCTCCCACAATGACCGCGTTCAACACAGCTTTTGTGTACGCCACTGAACCTGTGGGAGCTGGCTTGCCAGCGATGAGGCCGGCACAAACAACATCAATGCCGGCTCGAACCACTCAGCGCAATCGCTCAAGCATCTGGTAATACCACATGCCCGCCGCCAGCATCGGATTGCCCAGCAAGTCGCCCATCGGCACGCGGATGTGTTGGCAGGCGGCGAAGGTGTCGAAGTGCTCAAGCTGCCCGGTGATCGCACGGCCCATGATTTCACCCATGATGTGGCTGGTGGCGATGCCGTGGCCGGAGTAGCCTTGGCAATACCAGACATTGTCCGAGAGCTTGCCCAATTGCGGGATGCGGTTGATCACGATACCCATCGCGCAGCTCCACTGGTAATCGATGGCCACGCCTTTGAGTGCCGGGAACGTCTGCTCGATGCACGGACGCAGCTCGGCGGCGATGTCCCGTGAATCCTTGCCGCTGTAATTGGCGCCACCGCCGAACAGCAAACGACCATCGGCCGTCAGGCGGTAGTAGTCGAGCACGAAACGACAGTCATACACGGCCAGGTCTTCGGGGTTGATCTGTTTCGCCAGATCCCCCAGTGGCGCGGTGGTGACGATGCCGCCCATGGCCGGGAAAATCTTGCCCTTGAGCTTGCCCGGCTCAAGCTTGTGATAGACGTCGCCGGCCAGCAGCACCTGATTGGCATCGATGCGGCCGTGAGCGGTACGCACCCCGGGAGTATCGCCATGAATGATTTCCAGCACTTCGCTGTTTTCAAAGATCAGCGCGCCCAGACTCTCTGCGGCCCGCGCTTCACCGATGCACAGGTTGAGCGGGTGCAAGTGCATGTTGCGGGTGTTTTTGATTACGCCGTGATAGAGGTCGCTTTGCAGCAGGTCGCGCACCTGGCTGCGGTCGAGCAGGCTGACCTCATCAGCCATGCCGCGTCGCACGGCTTCGTCGTAATCCTTGCGCAGACCGTCCATGTGGCTGGGCTTGTAAGCGGCATGCAGGTGACCGTGCTTGAGGTCGCAGGCGATGGCGTATTTCTCGACCCGCTGCTTGATGATCTGATGCCCGCGCCAGCGCAGATGCCAGATGAAATCGTCGACTTCATCGCCAAGGGTGTGGCGCATCTGTTTGCGCATCGCTTCATCGCCCGACAGGCTGCCGGTGACTTGACCGCCGTTGCGTCCGGTAGCGCCCCAACCGATTTTATGGCTTTCGACGATGGCGACTTTCAGGCCTTTTTCCGCGAGTTCGACGGCGGTGGCGACGCCGGTGAAACCGCCGCCGATGATTACCACATCGACCCGGTGCCGGCCTTGCAGGGTCGGGTAATCGGTGTCCTGGTTGAGGGTGGCGGTGTAGTAGGAATTGCTGCGTTGTTGAGTCATGGCTGTGTCCGGGGAAAATGTGGGGAGTGCAGTCGTTGTAGGAGTGAGCCTGCTCGCGATGGCGGTGTGTCATTGACCAGTGATGGTGGCTGACACGACCTCATCGCGAGCAGGCTCGCTCCTACAGGGGCTTACGCCTCAGTCAAATACCAACGCCAATCCTGCTCACCCACTTCAGCCATGAACTGCCGATACTCGGCACGCTTGACCGCCAGATACACCCCGAGAAATTCCTGCCCCAATGCATCCCGCGCCCACACCGAGTTTTCCAGTGCCGTCAGCGATGTCAGCCAGTCGGTCGGCAACAATTGCGTGGCTTGTGCGTAACCGTTGCCCTCTACCGGTTCCCCCGGATCGAGGTTTTCAGTAATGCCGCGATGAATGCCGGCCAGTATCGCTGCTGCCGCCAGATACGGGTTGGCGTCGGCGCCGCAGATGCGATGTTCGATGTGCCTGCTGTTGGCCGGGCCACCTGGAACTCGCAAGCTCACGGTACGGTTGTCGACGCCCCAGGTCGGCGCCAGCGGCGCGTAGCTGTTGGCCTGGAAGCGCCGGTAGGAGTTGGCGTTGGGGCAAAACAGCAGCAACGAGTCAAGCAACGAGGCGAGCATGCCGCCGATGGCCGTGCGCAGCAGCGGTGTGCCGGCCGGGTCTTCGCAGGCGAACAGGTTGCGGCCCTCGGCATCGGCGATGCTGACATGCATGTGCATGCCGGTGCCGGCCAAATGGTCAAAGGGTTTGGCCATGAAGGTCGCTTGCATGCCGTGCTGATGTGCAATGGCTTTGACCAGGCGTTTGTAGCGCACCGCCTGATCCATCGCTTGCAAGGCATCACCGTGTTCCAGGGTGATTTCAACCTGGCCTGGTGCGTATTCGGAAATCGCCGTGCGCGCCGGAATGCCATGGAGTTTGCACGCCGCGTAGAGGTCGGCCAGGAACGGCTCAATCTGTTCCAGTTCGCGCAGGCCATAGACTTGCGTGTGTCGCGGTCGACCGCCGTCGGCGTCCAGCGCCGGTTGCGGGCGCCCGAGATGATCGCGCTTGGCATCGAGCAAGTAGAACTCCAGCTCGCACGCCATCACCGGGTAGTAACCCTGGGCTTTCAGGCGCTCGATCACGTTGATCAGCAGGTGGCGCGGGTCGGCGATGCTCGCCGGCCTGCCTTCCTGCGGGTGCATGCTGACTTGCACGGCGGCGGTCGGAATCTGCCGCCACGGCAAGCGCACCAGGCTGCCTTCGAGCGGGTAGGCACGACAGTCGATATCGCCCACATCCCAAACCAGCCCGGAGTTCTCGACGTCGTCGCCCTGCAAGGTCAGGCCGAGGATGGTGCTGGGCAGCGGACGACCGCTTTCATACACCGCCAGCAGTTCTTCGCGGTGCAACAGTTTGCCGCGCGGCACACCGTTGGCATCGAGGATGAACAGCTCGATCATGTCGATATCGGGGTTGTTCGCCAGGAAAGTCTGGGCGTCTTCAAGGGCTGCGAATTTCATTGTTCGTCACTCACGTTGGCGTCCTGCGGACGCACGGATTCGGGCCTCGGCACGACTACGGATACAAAGATCCGGGGCATGCAGGCAAAGGATTAGCGAAGGAAGAGGCTCTACGCGTTTGGGACGCGATCAGGCGAGCAGGGTGCTATCCGGCGGACGTGCGGAGTGACGGAGTTTGGAACGGCTCAAGGCCATGGGCAGGTTGACAATGCGGTTCATATCGGATGTTTCCGGCATTGGGATTCGTCGATGGCGGGTGTGACCCGCCATCGGGCGTGTCTGGATACTAGGGGGGAATCTGATGCGTGTAAACGTTTCATTCATCGCATCATGTGTACGCCAAGGCCGATTATCGCAGCGCCGAGCAACACCTCGATCACCCCGCGCTTGAAGCGAAACAGGGCAATGGCCGCCACGATCGCGATCAGCAGCGAGGGCCAGTCGAGGGAATTTTCGAAGCCCTTGGGCCACAGCACGTGGTAGCCGAAAAAGCACGCTAGATTGAGGATCACGCCGACCACGGCCGCGGTAATCGCCGTCAACGGTGCGGTGAATTTCAGTTCGTTGTGCGTCGATTCCACCAGCGGCCCGCCGGCGAGGATAAACAGGAAAGAAGGCAGGAAGGTGAACCAGGTCACCAGCGTTGCAGCGACGGCACCGGCGACAAAGGCCTGGTCCGGGCCGAAGACTTGCAGAACGTAGCCGCCGATGAACCCGACAAACGCCACCACCATGATCAGTGGCCCGGGGGTGGTCTCACCGAGCGCCAGGCCGTCGATCATCTGCGTCGGCGTCAGCCAGCCATAGTGACCGACCGCGCCCTGGTAGACATACGGCAACACCGCGTAGGCACCCCCGAATGTCAGTAGCGCCGCTTTGGTGAAGAACCAGCTCATTTGCGTGAGCGTGCCGTCCCAGCCAAACAAAGCGATCAGGGTGGCCATGGGCAGTGTCCACAGGATCACACCGGTCAGCGCCAGGCGTGCCAGCTTCAGGCTGCTGAAACGGGCATGCTCGGGGGGCGGCGTGTCATCGTCGATCACGGCCGGGCCGAACGACTTTTGCGTTGCGCCATGGCCACCGGTGCGAAATTTTTCCGGGGCCAGTCGGCCGCCGAAGTAACCGATCACTGCGGCACCCAGGACGATCAGCGGAAATGGCACGTTCAGCACAAAGATCGCCGCGAAGGAGGCGCCGGCGATGCCCCACAGCCAGCCATTTTTCAGTGCCCGCGAGCCGATCCGGTGTGCGGCTTGCAGCACAATCGCGGTGACCGCCGGCTTGATCCCGTAAAACACACCGGCCACCACCGGCACTTCACCGAAGGCGATGTAGACCCAGGACAAGCCGATCAGGATGAACAGCGAAGGCAGCACAAACAGCACACCCGCGATCACGCCACCCCAGGTGCGGTGCATCAGCCAGCCGATGTACGTCGCCAGTTGCTGGGCTTCGGGGCCGGGCAACAACATGCAGTAATTGAGCGCGTGCAGAAAGCGTCGCTCGGAAATCCAGCGTCGGCGCTCGACCAACTCCTGGTGCATGATCGAAATCTGTC
This sequence comes from Pseudomonas sp. Sample_10, assembly GCF_004321495.1. Classification (NCBI taxonomy): domain Bacteria; kingdom Pseudomonadati; phylum Pseudomonadota; class Gammaproteobacteria; order Pseudomonadales; family Pseudomonadaceae; genus Pseudomonas; species Pseudomonas sp. Sample_10. The sequence continues at coordinate 64,568 of NZ_RCOE01000154.1, read as the reverse complement.
CCGCCGGCCCGCCGAAACTGATCAAGCCAAGCTTGATCCAGAAGCGCAAGGCTTCGCGCAGGCTGATCGGCTCGGGCGTGGAGTGTTCCTGTTTTGGTAAGACGCTCAAGCCTGCGCTCCTGGTGTCGATGCCACTGAATTGAGCTCAGGCTACGGATAACGATTTATCGCGTCCAATGGTTCTTGTGCGTTGATGGGGAATGGCTGATACGGCTGGCGGTCGTCAGCTTCAGCCGCCCGTCATGTTCATGAACCGAACGACTTGAACATCGTCGTTCACTTCGAAATTGTGTCGATAGGGCTTGAGTTTCATCGCTTCGATGATCGCTTTCTCCAGGCGTTCGGGATGCCCCGGATGGCTACGCAAAACCGCCTTCAAATCCACCGAATGTTCATTGCCCAGGCACAGCAGCAAGCGTCCCTCCACGGTCAGTCGCACCCGATTGCAGGTACCGCAAAAATTATGGCTGTGGGGCGAAATGAACCCCAGGCGAATTTGCGGTGCTTCGGCCAGGCGCCAGTAGCGTGACGGGCCTTGGGTCGACTCGGCGGAATCAATCAGCGTGAAGCGCTCGGCAATCCGCTCGCGCACTTGTGTGCTGGAGCAGAACGCTTCGGCGCGGCTGTGTTCATCGATGATGCCCAGGGGCATTTCTTCGATGAAGGAAATGTCGAGGTTACGATCGATGGCGAAGCTCACCAGATCGTTGATCTCGTGGTCGTTGCGGCCCTTCATCACCACGCAATTGAGTTTGGTATGGCTGAACCCGGCCTGGTTGGCGGCGTCGATGCCCTTGATCACTTGCGCCAGATCACCTGTGCGGGTCAGTTCGCGAAAGCGCTGTGGGTCCAGGCAATCGAGACTGATGTTGAGGCGCTTGACCCCTGCATCGAACAACGGTTGCGCCAGTTTGGCCAATTGCGAGCCGTTGGTGGTCATGCACAGTTCACGCAGGCCGGGCAGGGCGGCGATCTTTTCACACAGCTGTACCACGCCCGGACGGATCAGCGGCTCGCCCCCGGTCAGGCGGATCTTGCGGGTGCCGAGCGCCACGAAACTGGCGGCCAGCTGATAGATTTCTTCCAGTGTCAGCACCCGTTGGCGCGGGAGAAACTGCATGTCCTCGGCCATGCAATACACGCAACGGAAATCGCAACGGTCGGTGAGCGACATCCGCAGATAGTCCACGCGCCGGGAGAACCCATCTAGCAGGACCCGTTCTGACATGACACCCTCGCTTGGCGCTTTTATAGAGACTTGCGTTTTTGACGCAAGTGTTGAGCGCAGGCTAAGAGCAACGTTGATAGGCGTCCAATCACTATTAATAACCAAGTGATCGAGCGGATCTATGATGGATTGATTTATCCGTAAGGTCGCTGACGGGCTTGCGGCTGGCAGGTGCTCACTGCGCACCAAACATGGCAGTCCAGTAAATGCCGGCATCGCTCTTCGGATCATTGGCATACGCCGCGCCCAATTCGTTGAACTGCGGGTTCATCAGGTTGGCGCAGTGGCCCGGGCTGGCGAGCCAGCCGTCGACGACCTTGCGCACGGTGTCCTGCCCGGCGGCAATGTTTTCGCCGATCTGCTGGAAGTTGTAGCCTGCCAGTTCCGCGCGGTCACCCGGTGTGCGGCCGTCGCGATCCTTGTGATCGAAGAAATTGTTGTTGGCCATTGCCCGTGAGTGGGTTTCGGCAGCGGCACCCAGCGTGGCGTTCCAGGCCAGTGGTGTGGTGGCGTTGAACGATTGAGCGCCGCACTGGCGCGATTTGGTGCGTGCGGCATTCAGCTCGGCCAGCAACTTCTGGCCTTCGGCTTGCCAGTCGCCCAAGCGTGCGCTCAGCAGTGGACGCGCCACTACAATTCGCCATTCGCGGTCCTGGCGGCTCACGCCGACATCGACAAATTGCGGGTCGAGCACGATCTGGCAAAAGCTTTCCTGAATCGCTTTCATCGCCGATGCCGCATCACGCGGTCCGGACAGGCTGATCGCCTGCACGTTCTTCATGGGGTAGCCGGCAGTCACCATGGCTTGCTGCAGATTGCCAATGCTGGTGGCGGAAAGTGCCAGTCGCGGATCGGCCGCCAGTGGTGGCAATTCCGATGAAACCTGACCGGCGCAACGTTGCAACTGGCTGCGATAGAGATTGATCGATTCGATCAACTGTGACTCATCGCTGGCCACGGCGCTGGCGGCCAACAGCATTCCCAACGACAAACCGGCAAAGCGCATAGCGGATGGTAGAAAACCCATGGAAAACTCCTTGTGCTGACTGCGCCATGATGCGCGAAGTTGCCTTGTCACAGTCAACGGATTTTCCCGAAAGTTGTGGCGCAAGTGCAATCATTTCACTACTACACTCTAGCGATACTGCCTACAGAGTACCGCCCGACCATGTGCCAACACTGGATAACAACCTGCTTCGCCCTGATTCTGCTCGCTGGCCCGGCATTGGCCGCCGATCAGCAGCAAACCCAAAAAGTCGCCGAAGACAAGGCCGAGGTGCTGGAGCAAAAGGCTGCCGAGAACAGCAGCCCGGCACCGGTGCCCAAGTCCGAAGCCATTACCCAGCCTGAAGTGCAGGCCGTTGACCCGGCCGGCAAGGCGCCGCTGGACGACGCCATCACGTGTCTCGCCCGATCGATCTACTGGGAGGCCAAAGGCAAGGACGCTGCCGACATGGAAGCGGTGGCCAACGTGGTGATGAACCGTCTCGGCCATGATGGCTTTCCCGATACCGTCTGCGGCGTGGTCAAGCAAGGCTCGGAAACCAAAAGCTGCCAGTTCTCGTGGTGGTGCGACGGGCGTGCCGATTCGGTTCAGGAGGAGGTGCCTTACGCCCTTGCCAAGGAGATCGCACGCAAAGCGCTGAACAAGCAGTTGCCGGATCGCACCAAAGGCGCGCTGTACTTTCACGATCGCACGGTTAAACCGGATTGGGCCAAGGAATATACCAATACGGCGAACATCGGCCTGTTCAAGTTTTACAAGCCGCTAAATGGGGATGCCAAATAGCGGCCTTTTTTTCAGTTATGACGGCGACGCCAGAAGAACCGCGCCAGCAGCGCATCGAGACTGAATTTACCCGGACCCGAGAGCAGCAGCGGCAGCAGTGCGGCGAGGTAGATCAGCGGCAGTTTGAAGTTGCCGTAGCCTTTGTTGGTGATCGAGTAACCCTGGGCCAGTTCGCTCAGGCTCGACCAGTCAGCGGGCCAGTGCACGGCGGCGGTTGCGACGATGGTGACGACAATCAGGCTGATGGCCGAAAACCGTGTAGCCAGGCCAACCAGCAAGGCGAGGGCGCAGATCAATTCCACCCACATCGACATTTCCCAGTTCAGCGTGGCCGGCAGGTGGTTAAACGGAAACAGGAAGCGCTCTTGAATGTCGGCGAACCAGTTTTCACCGTTGTATTTCTCCAGCCCCGACTCGAAGAACTCCCAGGCCAGGAACACTCGCAGCGTCAAAGGCGCGATCCAGTGGCCGACGCGATCAAGGTTCAGGTGCAAGCCTTTGACGGCCGATGAAATCGAAGTATTCATGGACGGTGTCTCCTTCAAGTCAGTGATGTCGGGCGAGGTGTGCCCGTTTAGCGACAGATGAATTTCATCAGGCGGGTGTATCTGCGTTGTGTCACTTGCGCGGGGGTTTAAGGCTTGTTGTGTCGGGGGCGGGGCTGTACACACTTTGATACGTGGAGGCCGCAGGTCAGGTCGCTATCGCAAGCAGGCTCGCTCACACAGGTGTTTTGCTATACATTTTCTGCCCGCCCATTGCATGGTGAAACCGCTTCATGTCTCTTGCGCTCGAACGTCTAGTCGCTGGCACGCCGATCCCTTTCGCCGGTAACCGTGTCACTGTGGTCAGCCCCGAACTGGCGGCACGCTTCCAGCCCGGAGACCACTTGCTGGTAGAACAGGTCAGCGGCGAGTTGCTGTTGATCCCGGTGGCTGATCAGCAGGCGGCCGCCGTGGCAATCGAACGCGCGCAAGCGGCGTTTGCTGCGATGTCGGTGGTGTCGGATCAGGCGATCAGCAACTTCTTCGACCTGTTCGCCCAGCGTCTGGAAACCCCGCAGTGCTGGGCCTTGATCGAAGCCGCCAACCAGGCTGACATCGAGCGAGCGAAGTCCCGTGGCCGGTCGACCACGCGTTTGCTGGCCGATGAACGCATGCGTCGCGACATGATTGCCGGCCTGCGCGCCTGGCGAGACGCCTCTGCCACCCGTGGCAAAGTGATCAGCTGCGTCGAGCACGACGGCTGGAAGGTCGAGCAAGTGGTGTCGCCGCTGGGCATCGTCGCGTTTGTCTTCGAAGGTCGACCTAACGTTTTTGCCGATGCCGCGGGTGTTTTGCGCACGGGGAACACCGCGGTGCTGCGCATCGGCAGCGATGCGCTGGGCACCGCCCAAACCATTGTGGCCCATGCGTTGAATCCGGCATTGAGTGATGCCGGGTTGCCGAGCGGCGCGGTATCACTGGTGGAAAGCGTCAACCATGCAGCCGGTTGGGCGATGTTTGCCGACCGGCGCCTGTCGCTGGCCGTGGCCCGTGGTTCGGGACGTGCCGTCAGCCAGTTGGGCAGTATCGCGCAACAGGCCGGAACGGCTGTCAGCCTGCACGGTACCGGTGGTGCGTGGCTGATCGCTGATACCGATGCCGATACCGGTCGCTTCGCCAGCGTGGTGCGCAACTCCCTCGACCGTAAAGTCTGCAACACCCTGAATGTTTGCCTGATCCATCGCAACCGCGCCGCCGAACTGGTGCCGGTGTTTCTCGATGCCTTGCAACAGGCCGGCAAGGCACGGGGCCAGGGCTGCAAGTTGCACATCGTCGAAGGCAGCGAAGCATGCCTGCCGGCCGATTGGCTCAATGCAACCGTCGAGGTTTACCGCGCCGAAGGCTACCAGAGCGAAGCCTTGACCGAGCCGTTGCCCGAGGATCAACTGGGCCGCGAGTGGGAGTGGGAAGAAACGCCGGAAGTCAGCCTGAAAATCGTCGACGACCTGGACAGCGCCATTGCCTTGTTCAACCGCTACAGCCCGCAGTTCACCGTGTCGCTGATCAGCGAAGATGCCGCGACGCAGGAGCGTTTCTACAACGCAGTCAACGCGCCTTTTGTCGGCAATGGCATTACCCGTTGGGTCGATGGCCAGTACGCGCTCAACAAGCCGGAGCTCGGTTTGTCGAACTGGGAGAGCGGGCGCCTGTTTGCGCGCAGTGCCATTCTCTCGGGCGATGGCGTGTTCACCATCCGCAGCCGCATGACCCAGATCGATCTGGGCGTCAAACGCTGAGTGATTCAGCTGGGCGACCGCCGCAATGGCGGTCGCCATCGCCTTGATCAGGCCGCTTCCATTGCTTTGCCAGGCACAGCGCAAGTGCCAGGATGCTCAGCCAGCGGCAGAAAACGATGGCTGCTGCCATCGAGTGCATCGATCGAGCCGGTTTCGATGTCATAGACCCAGCCGTGCAAATTCAGCAGACCTTTTTCCTGGGCCAGGCGCACGCTTGGATGAGTCTGGATGTTGGCCAATTGCGCGATCACATTCTCGCGCACCATCGCGCTTATTTTCGCCGTTTGCGTAACGTGAGGCCGTGACTCGTTGATGACTTTCGCCGACTCGGCGTGCTGCAACCAGCCGCTGACGGCGGGCAGGTGATCCATGCAGGTGCATTTGGCGACAGCGGTCATGGCGCCACAGTCCGAATGCCCGCAGATGACGATATCCGTTACGCCCAACACGGCAACAGCGTATTCGACGGTGGCCGACACACCACCCGGATGAGGGCTGTAGGAGGGCACGATGTTGCCGGCGTTACGGATTACGAACAACTCGCCGGGTTCTTGCTGGGTCAGCAATTCGGGCACTACACGGCTGTCGGAACAGGTGATGAACAAGGTACCCGGTTGTTGCGTGGTGGCCAGGTGTTTGAACAGGTCGGTTCGTTGTGGAAACACTTCTTTCTGGAATTTTACAAAGCCTTCGATGAGCGCTTTCATGGCGGCGTCCTCATGGATGAGCGGATTTGGCCCGCACGGTGGTACGGGCCGTTTTCGACTTAGAACGGACGCAGGGGCAGGAACTTGCCGTCGAGCGTAATCACTGCGCGCGAACCGCCTTCCGGGTCTTCGACTTTCTTCATGTCGAGCTTGAAGTTGATCGCACTGATGATGCCGTCGCCGAACTGCTCATGAACCAGAGCCTTCAAGGTGGTGCCGTAGATCTGGATCATTTCGTAGAAGCGGTAGATGGTCGGATCGGTCGGGACACCCGCAAGGCTGCCGCGCAGCGGGATGATCTGCAGGCGAGCCACCGCCTCGGCATCCAGGTCGAGTTTCTCGCCGATCACCTCTGCGGCGCTTTGCGGCAGTGGATGCTGGCCGAGAAGTGCAGCGGTGACATAGGCAAGGCCCAGGCCGGTGCCGTCAGCCAGGTCTTGCCACGACAGATTTTTGCGAGCTTTGGCATCGAGAATTGCGGTGGTCAGGGCCAGGCTTGGATCGTTATAGGCGTGAGACTGTTGCATGGTGGTTCTCCTGTCGCTGGGGGAAGTGTCTGGGTGTGAAGCCATCTTCTTCCGTTCAATCCATAGCGTCCAAGACCGATATACAATGCAAGGCATAAGTACTGCCTATAGATAGAAAGGTCTGAGCATGCTGCTGCGACATCTGCGTTACCTGTTGGCCGTGGCTGACCATGGCGGCTTCACCCGTGCGGCCGAAGCCCTGCATGTTTCCCAGCCAACGCTTTCACAACAGATCCGGCAACTGGAAGAGACCCTGGGTGTCAGCCTGTTCGATCGCACGTCGCGTACGGTCAAGCCGACCGACGCGGGTCAGGCGTATATCGAATGCGCTCGGCGGGTGCTGATAGAGCTGGAGGCGGGCAAGCGTGCGCTGCACGACGTGAAGGATTTGTCCCGGGGCACTTTGCGTCTGGCCATGACCCCGACTTTCATGGCCTACCTGGTGGGGCCGCTGGTGCGCGATTTCGTGGCGCGTTACCCGAACATTCACCTGGAGGTGTTCGAGCTGTCGATGGACGACATCGAAACCGGGTTGGCGCAGGACTCTCTGGACATCGCGATTGCGTTTGATCAGGTGAGAAACCCTGATATCGAATCGATTCCTGCATTTACCGAAACCCTGGGATTGATGGTCGGCCAGGCGCATCCGTTGTATGAAAGCCGGGACACCGTGACCCATGACCAGGTGGCGCAGCTGCAGTTTGCCTTACTCAGCGCAGATTTTTTCACGCGCACCTGCATTGACGAGTATTTCACCCGGGCGCAGATAACGCCGAAAGTGGCGATCGAGGTCAATTCAGTCAACACGCTGTTGGAAGTCATTCGGCATACGGCAATGGCTACAATCCTTCCGGAGCCCATTGCAACCAGCGACCGCGCTCTGCGCATGATCCCGCTAGCGGGGGAGGCGCCCCAGCGTGGCGCTGCATTACTGCGTCGTAAAAACAACTATCACAGTGCGGCGGCTTTGGCTTTTGTGCAGGTGGTGTTGGCTGCTGGTATGTCTTGATTGGCAACATTCCCCACTTTCATTGAGCCATTAAAAAGGGCCTGCTCTTATCAGGAGCAGGCCCTTTTTATTTATGAGTCAACAATGACTCATTTCAATTAGTAGAACCGATCAATCACCCGAACTTCGTTCTTGTTCTGCATCGAATCCCAGGCCTGTTTCAGCGTTTGCAGGACATTGCCGATGAAGTCTTTGTCGGCCGCGGCTTTTTTGCCGACATAGCCCTGGCCGCGACGGTACATCTTCAGTCGGGCGAGCAGGTTCTGGTTGTTCTGGTCGAACTCTGCTTCATGGGCATGTGGCGACAGGCAGTCGATATGAACCTGACCCGATTTGCTGATCCACAGGATATGGCTGTCGTGGCTGTCTTTCTTTGCCGCGAACATACGAGCCAGTTCTTCGATAGTAGGTTGATTGTTCAGATTCATGATAAAGCCCCCTTGACCATTTGGTGATCTTTCAAAGTTGATTCGCTAATACAAGTAGCCCATCGGTTAGTTGATCCCTGGCACCGAAACCAGGACGTCAGCAGCCGTCCGTCATAAGCGACGAGGTCCTGCGTCTGTTGCATGTAGTCGTGTTGAATAACTGCTACGCAATAGCGTCACAACGAAGAGAAGCGGCGATAACCTTTGGCCCCTGCCGACGTTTTCAAGGTCGGCCACAAGCTTCATGAGGATGGATCGCCAGCGCTTCTCGTCCTTGTACTGGACGTTCAGGCCAGGTCAGCTTCTTCAATCTGCCTTGTGGGCAGCGTGTATCCGGAAAAAACAGCTCGGCGGTCAGACGAGCTTGCTCAAGCGTGTTGCGTGTACTCCCGATCGGGGAGACGTCTGCATCATGCAAGGGCAAATCGTGCTCGTCAACGGTTTTGTAGTGATTATTTTCAGTCACTACATATTGTCGGACAAAGCTGGGAGGAATTAAAAAAGGCGCTGTAAAGGCGTCACTCAGGCTGGCGGCGCTGGCGCCTCGAAGCGGTAAAGGGTGCAGGGATAACCTTCTACCGTGAGGAAATGTCGAGTAAAACCGCCTGCGCTGAGATCGGGCATCACGGTGGCCCAGAACAACCGAGCAGGCAGGTTCGCTTCGATGTGGAAAATTTGCCATTGACCGGGAAATCGGCTCAAGAGGGTGGAAACGACAAACCTGGCGACACCCTGGCCACGAAAGCGTCGGCTGACAAACAAGTAGCCGATGTTGTAATCGGCGCCGGGCAAGTGGGTGTTGTCATCCACGGTCACGAAACCCGCCAGTTCGCCGTCGACCCGGATCAAAAACGGTCGGGTGGCGGGTTTTTGCCAATAGTCCGACAAGGGGCGAAGGCTGAAAAAGCCGTGTTCGCTCAGTTTCAGCGGCAACCATTCACTGAAGTCGTAGGTGTAGAACTGCATCAGGTTTTCAATGGTTTCCAGTTCGTCGCGTTGCGCGGCGTGCAGTTCTATCGAGGGCATACTGGTGAACTCCTGTCTTGATGCCAGGACAGTATGGCCGATCAACCCTTGCTCGCCGGTTTCGCGCTGCGTCTGGTGCCAGCCGCTGCTTTGCGCTTGGCAGGCTTGCGCTTGTTTTTCCATGGCGTGGCATCGCGTCCGGCGGGGCTTGCCGGACCGCTGATGGTCAGGTTCAAACCGGCACATCGACTGACCTGTTTGCTCATCCAGGCCGCCTGTTTGGCAACGAACTCTTCGAGGCTCATTTCCCCGCTCTGCACCATGTCCAGGGCTTGCTCCCAAATGGCCGTAGTGCCCGGATCGGCAATGGCGCGAGGCACCGCATCGATCAGACTGAAAGCGGCCGGCGTGGCAGAAAGAGCCTTGCCGTTCTTGATCAGGTAACCACGGTCGAGCAGACCCTGGATGATCGAGGCGCGGGTCGCTTCGGTGCCGATACCCGTGGTGTCCTTGAGTTTCTGCTTGAGCAGAGGGTCTTCCACCAGTTTGGCGACGTTTTTCATCGCCTTGATCAGGTCGCCCTCGGTGAACGGTTTGGGCGGTTGGGTCCACAGGTCCTTGAGCTGCACGCTGGCCACTGCGCAATCAATTCCTTCGCGCAGGTTGGGCAAGGTTTGAGGCGCTGGGGCTTCACGACCTTTCGCCGGGGCAAGCGCTTCGGGCAGAGCGCGTTTCCAGCCGGGATCGACGATTTGTTTGCCCACCGCGCGCAAGGCTTCACCGGCACAGTCGAAATCAGCCTGGGTGCGGTCAAACTCGTGATTGGGCAGAAACTGCGCGAGATACCTGGCCCTGATCAGCGTATAGACCGCGCGGTGCTTGCCGGTCAGGCGTTCGAGGTTTTTGGCCGCAGCAGTAGGGATGATGCCGTGGTGCGCACTGACCTTGGCATCGTTCCAGGCCCGTGAGCGCCTATGGGGCTCCAGGTGATCGCGCAAGGCATCCAGCGCCGGATCGGCTTGCCTGAGGGCGGCGAGAATCGCCGGTGCTTCGCCGTGCTGGCTGACGGGCAGATAGCCGCAGTCACTGCGCGGGTAGGTGATCACCTTGTGGGTTTCATAAAGTGCCTGGGCGATGTCGAGGGTTTCCTGAGCGCCGAGCCCGAGTTTCTTCGAGCAGACTTCCTGTAGCGTGCCCAAATCGAAGGGCAGTGGCGCCACTTCACGCATGCGTTCGGTGCGCAGCTTGATCACCCGGGCACTTGCCGCGCCCATCATTGCTGTGGCTGCCTGTTGGGCCAGTGCCTGATTCAGGCAGCGATCCTGATCGTCGCAAACTCCGGATGCCGCGCGCCATTGCGCGGTGAAAGCAGGGCCGTCGTGCAGCAGTTGCACGTCGATGGCCCAGTAGGCGACCGGGACGAAGTCGGCAATGCTGCGGTCGCGATCCACTACCAGGCGCAGGGTAGGGGTTTGCACCCGGCCTACCGGTAACACGCCCTGATACCCGGACTGGCGCCCGAGCAGCGTGAACAGTCGACTCATGTTCATGCCGATCAACCAGTCGGCACGACTGCGCCCCAGTGCGGAATGGTAGAGATTGAAGGTTTCGGCACCTGGTTTGAGCGACGCGAGGGCTTTGCGGATCGAGGCGTCGTCCAGCGCCGACAGCCACAGGCGGCGGATCGGGCCGCGATACTTGCAGTGCTCCACCAGTTCCCGGGCGATCATCTCGCCTTCGCGGTCAGCGTCGGTAGCGATGATCAGTTCCGACGCTTCACCGAGCAGGCGTTTGACCGCCTTGTACTGGCTCGCCGTGCGCGGCTTGACGGTCATCTTCCATGTGTCCGGAATGATTGGCAGGTCGGCCAGTACCCAGCGCTTGTAGCGCGCGTCATAGGCATCCGGCGGCGCGGTTTCCAGGAGATGGCCGATGCACCAGGTCACCGTGAGGTCCGTGCCCAGCCAGCAGCCGTCGCCCCGGCGTCTGGCGCCGAGCACAGTCGCGATGTCTTTGGCCTGGGAAGGTTTTTCACAGAGGTACAGCCGCATAACCACCATCGTTGATCAGTGTCCGGGGAGGTGCACAGAATGGCGGGTGATGCGCGCCGGAGCAATCATTATCTGTATGGATGTACAGCCTTGGCGTTGCATTTGATTTCATCGCCTTCGCAATCCGTTCGGCTGCGAGGCCGCCAAGGTCAGCCAAGTTGCGTTATACCTGATGAATCGACTCATCACCGTCTCGAGGAACGTATACATGAAAACTTCAGGTCCCAGCCCTGTCATCACCATCGCCGAGCAGCCCGGTTGCCTGTTGGTGAAGTTTCACGGGATCCAGGTCGCGGCGTCCTCCCGCGCGCTGGTGCTGCTTGAGGCCAACTACCCACCGGTTTACTACGTGCCCCGCGAAGACATCGACGAGAAGTATTACGCCCGCACCGATCACACCAGTTACTGCCCGTACAAAGGTGATGCCAGTTATTTCAGTCTGCAAGTGCCAGGGCATGAAGGTGCTAACGCCGTGTGGAGTTATGAAAACCCCAAAGTGTCGGTGGCGCAGATCCGTGAATACATGGCGTTTTATCCCGACCAGGTGAAATTCGAGGTGGTCGAGCTTGAAGAGTGATTGTCTGTGCGGCTGACGAATCGTTTGCGCACACGGCAGGAACAAGCATCGTCAGTCGGTATTCTTGATTGCCTGTACCAGGGTGCTTTCGTCGATCTGAGCAATCGACGTCACCCCGGTCAGCGTCATCGCCACACGCATTTCCCTGGCAAAGATATCCAGCATGTTCTCTACCCCGCGTTGACCATCGGCGGCCAGCGCGTAAGCCATCGAACGCCCCAACAACACGCCCTTGGCGCCCAGCGCCAGCATGCGCACAACGTCCAGCCCTGAGCGGATACCCGAATCGACCAGCACCGTCAGGTCATCGCCAATCGCTTGTTTGATCGGCGGCAATGCCTGGGCAGTGGAGAGAACCCCGTCCAGCTGCCGGCCGCCGTGGTTCGACACGACAATGCCATCGGCACCGAAACTCACCGCGTCCTTGGCGTCCTGCGGGTCGAGAATGCCTTTGATGATCATCGGGCCTTTCCAGAAATCGCGAATCCATTCCAGGTCGCTCCAGCTGATCGATGGATCGAAATTGTTGGCCAGCCAGCCCATGTAGTCTTCAAGTGTCACGGCTTTGCCGAGGTACCTGGAGATATTCCCCAGATCATGCGGCCGGCCCATGAGGCCGACGTTGTATGCCCAGTCGGGTCGGGTCATCGCTTGAAGCATGCGCCGCGATGACGCAAAAGGCCCGGACATGCCCGAGTGGGCGTCGCGGTAGCGGGCGCCGGGGGTTGGCATGTCGACGGTGAACACCAGGTTCTTCACCCCGGCAGCTTTCGCCCGTTCCAGGGCGTTGCGCATGAAGCCGCGGTCCTTGAGCACATACAGCTGAAACCAGATGGGTTGCTCGCTTTGCGCCACGACTTCCTCGATCGAACAGACCGAGACGGTGGACAGGCACAGGGGGATGCCTTTGTTCTGCGCCGCTCTCACGGCCTGCACCTCACCACGGCGGGCGAACATGCCGGTCAGCCCCACTGGCGCGAGGATGATCGGCATGGCAAGAGGTTGATCGAAGAGGGTGGTTTCCAGGCTCAAAGTTTCGACGTTCTTGAGGATACGCTGGCGCAGGCTGATGCCGGTCAGGTCGGCGCTGTTGGCCCGCAGGGTATGTTCCGCGTAAGCGCCGCCATCAATGTAATCGAACAAGAAACGTGGGAGTTTGCGACGTGCTGCCTCGCGATAATCGGATGCAGAGGAAATGATCATGCCGGTGCCTCGGTCAGTGTAGGAGCGAGCCTGCTCGCGATGGTCGTTAACGATAGCGCGTGCCTTCAGGTTGAACACGGCGCTCTTGAGACCTATGCGAGCGAACTCGCTCCTACAGAATCCAGTTTGTGAGTTGGCTGTCAGTTCTTGTCCAGATCGACGTTGCGCGTCTCACGCAAACAGATCATCCCCACCACCAGGCTCACCCCGGTGATCAGCACCGGATACCAGAGCCCGTAGAAAATGTCCCCGGTGTAGACCACCAGGGCAAACGACACGGTCGGCAAGAAGCCGCCGAACCAGCCGTTACCGATGTGATAGGGCAGCGACATCGAGGTATAGCGGATGCGCGTCGGGAACAGTTCGACCATCAGTGCCGCCAGCGGGCCGTAGCACATGGCGGAGATGATGATCAGTGCCACGATCAATGCGACGATCATTGGCTTGTTGATTTGCTGCATGTCGGCCTGTTGCGGGTAACCGGCGAGGGTGACCGCGCCGCGCAATGCGGCTTCGTCGAAACCGTCGATCTTCACGTCGCCCACGCTGACTTGCACGCCGCTGCCGGCTGGAGCCGCCGCGCTGGCGTAGGGCAAGCCTTGCTTGACGAGGAAGGTCTTGACCTTGTCGCAGGGGCTATCAAATTTCGCCTTGCCGACCGGGTCGAACTGGAAGGTGCAGGTGGCCGGGTCAGCCAGCACGGTGATCGGTGCCTGGCGGCTGGCCAGGTCAATCGCCGGGTTGGCGTAGTGGGCCAGGGTCTTGAAGATCGGGAAGTACAACACGGTCGCCAGCAACAGGCCGAGCATCAGCACCGGCTTGCGTCCGACCTTGTCCGACAGCCAGCCGAAGAAGATGAAAAACGGCGCGCCGATGGTCACGCTGACGATCAGCAAGCCATTGGCCACGGCCGGGTCCATTTTCAGAAACTGGGTGAGGAAGAACAGCACGTAAAACTGCGCCGCATAGAAGGTCACGGCTTGGCCGGCGTTGATGCTGAACAGGGCGATCAGCACGACCTTGAGGTTTTCCCATTTGCCGAAAGAATCACGGATCGGCGATTTGCACAGCTTGCCTTCTTCCTTCATTTTCACGAAGGCGGGGGATTCATGCAGGCTCAGGCGAATCCAGGTCGAGATGCCCAGCAGAATGATCGAAAACAGGAACGGAATGCGCCAGCCCCAGACTTCGAACTGATCGCCGGTGAAGTAGCGGCAACCGAGTACCACCAGCAGCGACAGCAACAGGCCGAGGGTGGCGGTGGATTGAATCCAGCTGGTGTGGAAGCCGCGTTTGCCGATGGGCGCGTGTTCCGCCACATAGGTCGCGGCGCCACCGTATTCACCGCCCAGGGCCAGGCCCTGGAGCATGCGCAGCACCACGAGAATGATCGGCGCGGCAATGCCGATGCTGGCGTAGGTCGGCAGCAAGCCGACACAGAAGGTCGCCAGCCCCATGAGAACGATGGTGGCGAGGAAGGTGTATTTGCGTCCGATCATGTCCCCCAAACGGCCAAACACCAGGGCACCGAATGGCCTGACGATAAACCCGGCGGCAAAGGCCATCAGGGCAAAAATGAACGCCGTGGTGTCGTTGACTCCGGCGAAAAACTGTTTGCTGATGACTGCCGCGAGGGCGCCATAAAGGAAAAAGTCATACCACTCGAACACTGTTCCAAGTGACGAAGCGAAGATGACTTTCTGGGTTTCCTGGCTGGTGCCCTCGCTGCGCACGGCTTCCAGGGGCTGAACGTGTTCTGACATATCGGTATCCCTCACAGTGATTGTTTTTGTTGTTCCACTGATGTTGCGTATTCCTTGCAGGGGGTGATGCTCGATGTCCGTGAAACCAGTAACGTCCCTGTGGGAGTAGGCTTGCCCGCGATTGGGAAGGGGCAGTCAGCATGAATGTTGACTGTCATGCCGTCATCGCGGGTAAACCTGCTCCCACAGGGATGGTGTTTGCAGCATTGAGAATCATGTGTGCCGCTTTCTCCGCGATCATCAGCGTAGGCGAACAAGTGTTGCCGGAAGTGATGCGCGGCATGATCGACGCGTCGGCGATGCGCAGGCCGGGAATGCCTTGCACGCGCAGTTCGGCGTCGACCACCGCGTCCGCGTCGTTGCCCATCCGGCAAGTGCCCACCGGATGGAAAATCGTGGTGCCGATGCGCGCGGCGGCTTCGTGCAGTTGTTCTTCGCTTTGCAGGTTGTCTCCCGGCAGATATTCGACCGGTTTGAACGCCTTCAGGGCCGGTGCGGCAACGATGCGCCGGGTCAGACGAATCGCATCGGCGGCGACCCGCAAGTCTTCCGGATGGCTCAGGTAGTTGGGTTGAATCAGCGGTGCTTCCTGCGGGTTGGCCGAACGGATCTCCACCCGGCCACGGCTCTGCGGACGCAAGTCACAGACCGACGCGGTAAACGCCGGGAACGCATGCAATGGCTCACCGAAGCGCTCCAGCGACAGTGGTTGCACGTGGTATTCAAGATTGGCCGAGGTCTGCTCCGGACCGGAGCGGGCAAACGCACCGAGCTGGCTCGGCGCCATCGACAGCGGGCCGCTGCGGTCGTACAGGTAACGCAAGCCCATGCCCATTTTGCCCCACAGGCTGCCAGCGATTTGATTGAGGGTGCGGGCGTTTTCCAGTTTGTAGATCAGCCGCAGTTGCAGATGGTCCTGCAGGTTGCCGCCGACGCCGGGCAGTTCATGGACGACGCCGATGCCCAAGCGTTGCAGCAGCGGGCGAGGGCCGATACCGGAACGTTGCAGAATGCTTGGCGAGCCCACGGAACCGGCGCAGAGGACGATTTCCTTGCGCGCCTTGAAAGTTTTCGGCTGATTTTGCCAGCGGGCGCTGACCGCTGACGCGCGGCCGTTTTCCAGCAGTACGCGGTCAACTTCAACGCCGGTCAACACGGTCAGATTGGCGCGGTTGCGCACCGGTTTGAGGAATGCCTTCGCCGCGTTCCAGCGGATGCCGGCCTTCTGATTGACCTGGAAGTACCCGCAACCTTCGTTGTCGCCCTGGTTGAAGTCATCGATGCTGGCGATGCCGCTTTGCTCGGCAGCGCTGCGGAACGCATCGAGAATCGGCCATGACAAACGCTGGCGTTCGACCCGCCAGTCGCCGCTGGCACCGTGAAATTCGGAGTCGCCGGCAAAATGGTTTTCGCTTTTCTTGAACAGCGGCAACACGTCCTGCCAGCGCCACCCGGGGTTGCCTTCGGCTGCCCAGCCATCGTAGTCCCCGGCCTGGCCACGCATGTAGATCATGCCGTTGATTGACGAGCAGCCGCCCAGCACTTTGCCCCGTGGGTAACTCAGGGCGCGCCCCTGCAGGCCAGGTTGAGCTTCGGTCTTGAAGCACCAGTCGGTGCGCGGGTTACCGATGCAGAACAGGTAACCCACGGGAATATGAATCCATGCATAGTTGTCGCGGCCACCGGCTTCGAGCAACAGAACCCGGTGTTGTGGGTTGGCCGATAGCCGATTGGCCAGCAAACACCCGGCGGGACCGGCCCCGACCACGATGTAATCGTATTCATCAAGGGAAGACTGCATCCCTGACCTCGTCTTGTTGTTCTTGTTGTCGGTCATCCTAGTTGTTAGCTTTCGTCAAAAGAATGTTAGTTTTTGCGCAGCTGCTGTGCGTTTTTAAACAGCGACGACCTAAGGATGGACGATGTTCGACTGGAATGACCTGCGGTTTTTTCTCGAATTGCAGCGCAGCGGGCGTTTGCTTACCGCTGCCCGCCGTTTGAACACCACGCACGCCACCGTGGCGCGGCACATCGAGGCCATCGAAAAGAGCCTCGGCACCGCGCTGTTCGTGCAGCATGCCCAGGGGTATGAACTGACCCCGTCCGGCGAAGCGCTGCTCAAGCATGCGGAAGCCATGGAGAACGTCGCGCTGTTGGCACAGGAGGAAATCACCCAGTCCACGGCACCGTTGGGCAAGATCCGCGTCGGGGTCACAGAAGGGCTGGGCATCATGTTTCTATCCAGCCGCATGAACGGTTTGTTCGAACGTTACCCGGGGCTGGAAGTGGAACTGGTCGCGGTGCCGCGGTTTGTCAGCATTCTCAATCGCGAGGCGGAAATCAGCATCCACCTCGAACGGCCATCGGCGGACATGCTGGTCACGCGCAAGCTCACGGACTATCGCCTGGCCCTCTACGCCAGTCAGGACTACCTCGATCGTTCGCCGCCGCTGGGCAATCGAGAGGATCTGGGGCGCCATGCGTGGATCGGCTACGTCGACGACTTGTTGTTCAGTCAGGAACTGATGTTCCTCAACAGCTTCTGCCGCAACCCGCAGGTGGTCTTTCACAGCACCAGCGTTATCGCTCAGCAACAGGCTGCGCGCGCAGGTCTGGGGATTGCCGTTTTACCGTGCTATATGGCCAGCGCCGATCCCGGTCTGGTACCGCTGTTTCCCGATGAAAGCATTCTGCGCAGCTACTGGATCAGTACCCGGCGCGAGCTGCACAAATCGGTGCGGCTGCGGGTGATGTGGGATTACGTGGTGGAGTTGTGTGAGCGCGAGCAGGGGTTGTTGTTGGGTTAAGGAAGGATTTCAAACGCCGTACTGGCCAGTCGTTCGCCATTGACCATGATGTGCACCGCATGGCGACCGGCGTAATGCCTGCGGGTGGTCAGTTCTTTGATGTGCTGGCCGCGGCTCAGTTGCTCGGTGGCTTTACCGGGCAACGTCAGGGCTTTGAGCTTGAACACCTTGGCCGAGGTGCTGCCGTTGGCTTTCACGTAGTCGATGGCATAGTCGATCACCAGGCGCTGGCTGTCCTCGACCCTGGATTTGACGGCAAAGGACAGGGTGATTTTCTCCCCCAGGCCAATCACTGGCGGGTTGACTCGCACATCGACGATCTCGACTTCAGGCTTGCCACCCGCGCCGATGATCGCCAGCGCTCGTGGGTTGCCCTGTTTGATCAGGCTGCGTAGCGCATGTTTGGCGATCCACGCGGTGTGTTTGTTGTCCAGCGACCAGCCTTCAATCAGCTCAAGCACCCAGTCGGGATGATCCTTGGTGATGTCGTTCAAGTGGTTGGCCACGGACTTGCGCACATACAGGCTGGTGTCGGCCTTGAGATTGTCGAGGATCTGCGCGGCCAGGCTCGGGTCGGCCTGGACTTGCTCCAGGCGAAACGACCACGGCAGTCGCGGACGGCAACCTTCACTGGCCAGCCTCCGGACATGCTCGTTGTCGTCCAGTGACCAGTCGTGCATCAGCTTCAGCGAGCGCTCGAGGTCCCTGCGCAGGAAGTGGCGAATGGCAAACTCCGAGGAGCCGAATGCAGTGAAGTACTTGAGCGCGTCCATCGATACGTCGAAGCGGTCGGCACCATAAGCCGCCACGTACTGCGGCAGGCACATGCTGACGAAGCCACTGTTGAGACGCGGGGCGAGTGCGCGCAGGACTTCGAGCGATGCTTCATAACCCAGCGGCAACACCGCGTGCAGGCATTCGCTGACGCGTGCCATGCGTTGCATGACCGACAGGTCCGCCAGGCCGGTGCTGGCCAGTTTGAGGAATCTCTGCGCATCGAACTCCGGATAGACCGCCGTCATTTCGCTGGCGATATGCTGGAGGCGCTCGACGTTGAAGATTTCCTTGAGGGCGGGGGATTGATCGGCAGCCATTACGAGTTCCTTGGTCGTTGTGATTTATCCGGTACACCGCGTTATCGTTCCGACGAGGCCAGTACTGCCACCTCAATTGTTCTTGGCTTGCTCTTCCAGCTGATCCGCCTCAAACAACCGCGCCAGTTCCGCCCGCGCTTCCTGTGCTGTCTGCTTGACCTTCACCGCATCGTCGTAAATCGAATGCTGGGTTTCGAGCACCTGTTCGTCGTGATGCTTGAAGCGCTTGATCCGTGCGTCGGCCTGGGCCTGGGTCAGGCCGAGTCCGATCAGGGTTTGCCGGCTCATTTCCAGGCTCGAATAAAAGGTTTCGCGCACCGCGTGGGCCCCCACGTCCATCAACCGATGTACATGTTGGCGGTTGCGTGCGCGGGCGATGATCTTGATGTGCGGGTAGAGCTTGCGCACCAGTTCGGCGGTCTTGATGTTGGTGTCCGGGTCATCGGTGGCGATCACGAAGAATTCGGCTTCGCCGACCTTGGCCGCACTGAGGATTTCCGGGCGCATCGGGTCGCCGTAGAACACCGGCACGCCGCCGAAGCTGCGCGACAGTTCAATGGTTTCCACCGAGGTATCGAGGGCAACGAACTTGATGTTCTGCGCCCGCAGGATACGGGCGACGATCTGCCCCATGCGACCCATGCCGGCGATCACCACCCGGGGTTCATCAGTGTCGATTTCGCGGAATTTTTCCGGCACTGCCACAGGTTGCACCTTGGGGCTGACAAGACGCCCACAGATCAGCATCAACAAGGGCGTCAACGCCATGGACAGGGTAATCGCCAATACCAACAGGTCGTACAGGCGCGGGTCGAACAAGCCATGATCGCGACCAATCTTGAACACCACGAAGGCAAATTCACCGCCGGCGGCCAGGACTATGCCGAGTCGAATCGCGCTGACCTTGTTCAAAGCGCCGGCCAGTCGACCCAGGATGAACAGCAGCGGCAACTTGACGGCGATCAACAGCACAGTCAGCCCCAGCACGACGATGGGCTCGCGCAGCAACAGGCTGAGGTTCGCGCCCATGCCGACACTCATGAAAAACAGCCCCAGCAACAGGCCCTTGAACGGCTCGATCTGCGCTTCCAGTTCGTGGCGGTACTCGGAGTCCGCCAGCAGCAGGCCAGCAAGAAATGCGCCGAGGGCCATGGAAATGCCCGCCAGATCCATCAGCCATGCGGTGCCCATCACCACCAGCAACGCGGTCGCTGTGGACACTTCCGGCAAACCGCTCTTGGCCACCACGCGAAACACTGGCCGCAACAGATAGCGTCCACCGATCACCACAATGGCGATGCTCACCAGCACGCGCAAACCCTGATTGACATCGTCGGCCGCAGTCACGTTTTCAGCGCTACCGGCCAGCAGCGGCACCATGGCGATCAGCGGGATCGCGGCGATGTCCTGAAACAGCAGAATCGCAAAGGCCAGACGCCCGTGAGGGCTGGTCAGTTCCTTGCGTTCGGCAAGGCTTTGCAGGCCAAACGCAGTGGACGACAACGCCAGACCCAGGCCCAAAACGATGGCGGTGTTCAACGGTTGTCCGAAAACATACAGCGCCAGCACGCCCAACACTGTTCCTGTCAGCAACACTTGCGCCAATCCGACCCCGAACACTGACTTGCGCATCACCCACAACCGTCTTGGCGACAATTCCAGGCCAATGATGAACAGCAGCAACACCACACCGAGCTCCGAGATGTGCGCAACGCTTTCCGTATCGCTGATCAGGCCCAGCCCCGAGGGGCCAATGATCACCCCGGCAAACAAATAACCGAGTACTGCACCCAATTGCAGGCGCTTGGCCAGGGGAACGGTAAGCACGGCCGCGAGCAGAAACACGACTGCGGCTTGCAACAGACTGCCTTCATGGGGCATGGCGAAAACTCCATTAACTCGGTACGGCGGGGCGACAAGGATAAAGGCTCGACCCGGTCGCGTCAGCATAGTGTTTCAACCGAGTTGTTACATTTTGCATTAATTGGTTACATTTATAGAATAATCGAATCAATCTGATCCCCGCGCCGAGTCCATCCCATGGCCATCAATTTCGACCTCAACGATCTGCAAGCTTTTCGCGCCGTGGTGGAGCAGGGCAGCTTTCGCAAGGCGGCCGATACCGTACGCATCTCCCAACCGGCCCTGAGCCGGCGTATTGAAAAACTCGAGGACGCCCTCGGGGTGAGGTTGTTCGAACGCACCACCCGCAAGGTCAGTCTGACCCAGGCCGGTCGCGGCTTCATGCCCAGCGTCGAGCGCCTGCTGGATGATCTCGACGTGGCACTGCTAGGCATCAGCGAAGTCGCATCGACCCGGCTGGGTCATGTCACTGTCGCTTGTGTGCCCTCGGCGGCGTACTACTTTATGCCCCGCGTCGTCGCGCACTATCACCGGCAATTTCCGCGGATCAAGGTCAAAGTACTCGATTCCAGTGCCCATGAAGTGCTGAGTGCGGTGGTCAACGGTGAAGCGGATTTTGGCCTGAGCTTCATGGGTACGCTGGAGGCCGAGGTGGATTTCGAGCCGTTGGTGCAGGAGGGCTACGTCGTAGCCTGTCGGCGTGATCACCCCTTGGCGAGCCGTACCAGCGTGACCTGGGACGAGTTCTATCAGCAGGACTACATCTCGCTGGACAAGAGCTCGGGCAACCGCTTTTTACTGGATCAGGCGTTGGCTGGTGTGGTGCCACAGCGGCCGAGCATCTGCGAAACCCGGCATGTGACGACGATGATCGGGCTGGTGGAGGCGGGGTTGGGTGTTGCCGCGGTGCCGCTGATGGCGATGCCGGGCGAAGATCACCCGATCCTGACGCGGGTGCCTCTGACCGATCCGCAAGTGATGCGCAGCGTCGGTTTGATCAAGCGCCGGGGTCGCACTCTGACCCCGGCAGCACTTGAACTGGAACGTTTGGTGGTGGCGATGAAAGTCCAGCTGCCGGCTATCAGCGGCTGACAGAATCCAGGCCGGTGGCTTTTACATCTGCTTGCGCCTGGGCCGATGCCATGTACTCAAGCAACGCCTTGGCCTGCGCGGGGTGTTGCGCGCCAACCGGAATACCCGCGGCGAAACGCGTGACCGACTGCACTGATTCCGGAATCTTCGCGACAAAACTCACCCCTGGTACCGGCAGCAGTTCGCTGACCTGCTGGAAACCCAACTGATAGTCGCCGGTGGCAACCACCGATCCCACAGGAATCTTCGGCACCATGGTCGACTTGGCTTTGAGCGAGTCTTCGATGCCCAGGCGTTTGTACAGTTGCTGCTCGATGTACACGCCACTGGCGCTGTCGGAATAGGCCACGGACTTGGCGTCCAACAAAGTTTTTTTCAGGTTGTCGACGGTGCTGATATCGGGCTTGGGTGCACCCTCGCGCACCACCAGACCGATCCGCGAATCCGCCAGTTCAACCCGGGACGACGGGTCGACCTTGCCTTGCTTGATCAGATCGTCAAGCGCGTAGCCGACCATGATCACCACGTCGGCTTGTTCACCGCGGGCCAGGCGATTAGGGATCGCTTCCGGGGCCTTGCCCATCGACGGACCGAGGGCAGTGTTGAGGGTGTTGCCGGTGGCTTCGGCGAACTTCGGGCCGAGGATCTTGTAGGCCGCGGTGAAGCCCCCGGAGGTCATCACGCGTAACTCTTCGGCCTGTGCCGCGGTGCTTAAGGCCAGGCTGACCAGCCAGCTCATGGCCGCAACGTTGAAAAGCTTTTTCATAGGGATTTCTCTAACAAGGCAGGTTTACGAAAGGGCTGGTTGCAGGCGACCGCTGGCGCGGCGATAGAGATAAAACGTCGCGCAGAGCGCACAGAGCGCGGCGAAGCTCATCCAGTAGCCAGGCGCCGCTTTGTCGCCGGTGTACTGAATCAGGAACGTCGACATCGCCGGGGTGAAGCCGCCAAACACGGCGGTGGCCAGGCTGTAAGCCAGAGAGAAACCCGCAACCCGTACTTCGACCGGCATGATTTCCGTCAGCGCCGGGATCATTGCGCCGTTGTACAAGCCATAAATGAACGACAGCCACAGCAGCACCAACAGCATGTTGATGAAGCTTGGCGCCTGCACCAGGTACGACAGGGCTGGATAGGTCGAGGCCAATGCCAGCAGGGCCATGGCAATCAACACGGGACGACGGCCGACGCGGTCGGAGAGTGCGCCGCCAATCGGCAACCAGAAGAAATTCGACACGCCCACCAATAAGGTGACCAACAGCGCATCAGACGTGCTCAGGTGCAGCACGGTTTTGCCAAAAGTTGGCGCGTACACGGTGATCAGGTAAAACGCAGTGGTGGTCAGGGCGACCATCATCATCCCGGCAAAGACAAGCACCCAGTTTTGCGCGAGCGTGCGGAACACCTCTGCCATGCTCGGACGTGATTTGCGGGTGGCGAACTCTTCGGTTTCTTCCAGGTTACGGCGCAGGAAGAAAATGAACGGCACGATCATGCAGCCGACGAAGAACGGAATCCGCCAGCCCCAGTCGGCAATCTCCGATGGCGCCAGCCATTGGTTCAGGCCATAGCCCAAGGCTGCGGCAACAATGATCGCCACTTGCTGACTGGCCGACTGCCAACTGGTGAAAAAGCCTTTGTTACCCGGCGTGGCGATCTCCGCGAGATACACCGAGACGCCGCCCATTTCCGCGCCGGCGGAGAACCCTTGCAGCAACCGGCCAATCAACACGAGCGCCGGGGCGAACAGGCCGATGGTTTCGTATCCGGGGACCAGCACAATCAGAATTGTGCCGCTGGCCATGATCGACAGGGTGACGATCAGCCCTTTGCGCCGGCCAACATCATCGATGTATGCACCCAGCACCACTGCGCCCAGAGGTCGCATCAGGAAACCGGCGCCGAACACGGCAAAGGTCATCATCAGCGAGGCGAACTCGCTGCTGGCCGGGAAGAACACGGCCGCGATCTGTGTGGCATAGAAGCCGAACAGGAAGAAGTCGAACTGTTCGAGGAAGTTACCCGAGGTAACCCGGAAAATGGCGCTGGCGCGAGAGCGTCCGCGCGGGATTGAGGCTGTCATCGATAAATACTCCACCGCTTTTATGACGTGCGCTGCCTGGACGCGGCGCACGGTTCTTATTGAGGCGAATGGTGGAGCAGGGCGATCGATATGTTAATTGCATAGTTGGCATGTATTGATGCGCGAGGTGGATCAATGTTGAAGTCTGAGGTCTTCGGGATACTTGCCATCCCATTTCGGATCAATCCGCCAAATGCGTTCGCTCAGGTCGGGATGGGAGGCAAACCATCCCTTCATTGCGGACGACACGCCAGTAGCGAAATATAGGTGCTTATACTTGCGCGCTTTTTTGGCATAAATGTCCGAGCCCGCGTAACCACCGATTTTTTTCAGTGCTCCGGCAAGGCTTTGTGGATCTCGGGTGTACTGCACCGCCGTTGCGTCGGCCAAAAATTCGCGCTGCCGGCTAACGGCGGCCTCTATGAACCTGACAAAAAAACTTCCGGTAAACCCCCCGATTGCCAACACAATGCCCATCAATACGAAAATCAGCCCCGCTTTGCTCCCGACGAGTAAACCACCCAGGAGGCCAAGCGTTATCAGTCCGCCGTAGACTGCTAGCATCTGCATGCTGAGGCGCATGTCGCCGTTGTAGATGTGGCTGAATTCATGGGCGATCACACCTTGCATTTCCTCCCGTGTGAGCAGTGATATCGCCCCCTGCGTCACGCCGATCACTGCGTCTTTAGAGTTGAAACCGGCCGCGAAAGCGTTGATACCCTCGTCCGGTAACAGGTAGACCAGAGGTGCAGATACGCCCGAAGCAATCGCCATTTCCTCGACGATGTTGATCAAACGTTTTTCATTGCGTGTACGGCCTCTTCCTATGATCGGACGTCCATCGAGTGTTTCGGCTACCGCTTTACCACCCCCTCGTAGATGCTTGTATTCCCAGAGACCGGCCACTACCACGATGCCGCCGATGACTGATACCACAGTCCACACGACTTCCCAGTCGATGACCGTTTCGTCGCTCCCGGGGCTGGCATTTCTCAGGCCGAAGGGCAGACAGGTGATGATGATCATGCCCACTACCGACAGGAGCAGTGATACGAGCAGCAGCGACGACAGGAATCTGGCCCTGCTCTGTTGTTCAAAAAAATTCATTGTGCCATCCGTGGGCAGAAGAATCAGAAGGAAGCCTGCGGCGCTTGTTGAATGGACGCAGTGTCGGAAAACTCAAGTGGCTTGGCGTCGGCGCCATGGCCGAAGCTGGCAGCCAGCAATAGGGCGGGGAAGCTTTGCTTGAGATTGTTGTAGCTCAGCACCGCATCGTTGAAAAACTGGCGCGCGAACGCCACTTTGTTTTCGGTGCTGCTGATTTCTTCGCTCAGTTGCTGCATGGCCTCCACCGCCCGAAGTTCGGGATAGGCTTCCAGCGTGACATTCAAGCGGCCCATGGCGCTGTTGAGTGCGCCATCAGCCAGACTTAGTTGTGCGATTTTTTGCGCATCCCCCGGTTGTGCCTTGGCTGCTTTGAGGCCGGCCAGCGCAGTGTTACGCGCGGCAGTGACAGCTTCAAACGTGTCCCGTTCGTGGGATAGATAGCCTTTGGCAGTCGCCACCAGATTGGGGATGAGGTCATAGCGACGTTTGAGTTGGACTTCAACCTGCGCGAACGCATTCTTGATTTCGTTGCGACCAGCGACGAGGTTATTGAAGAGTCTTATGGCGTATAGAGCGCAAAGCACCACAATAGCCAAACTAACCATTAAAACGATGCCGCCAGTATTCATGGGTGATGTCCTTGTTCACTCGGGAGAATTTTCGGACGGATAATAACGGAAAAGTGTTGGGTAGTTTGATCCAGTCATTGTGCTATTCGACGGAAGCAGAGTCGGCCATGGTTGCCAATCGCGGACAAATCTGGGAAAACGGCGCCCAACAGGCCTAAGGGCGAAAGAGCATACGAGTGAATTCAATGAACGACGAACTTCAGGTAATCGATATTCAGGCCGGTGACGGTAAAGCGGCCGTCAAAGGCGCGTTGATCACCACCCAATACCGTGGCTGGCTGGAAGACGGCTCTGAATTCGACTCTTCCTACAGCCGTGGCAAACCGTTCCAGTGCGTGATTGGCACTGGTCGTGTCATCAAGGGGTGGGATCAGGGAATCATGGGCATGCAGGTTGGCGGCAAGCGCAAGTTGCTGGTCCCGGCGCACCTGGCTTATGGCGAACGCACGATGGGCAAGATTCCGCCGCATTCGAACCTGATCTTCGAGATCGAGTTGCTGGAAGTGCTGACGCGGGAGGATTGAGTGGCGGGGGGAGATCTACAGCAGCTGGCCTGTATCCCAAAGGTGCACCAGATCCCCCGGTGCCTGGTCTTCCGGCACTTTGAGCACCATGTGGTCTTCCTGTTCGCCCTGCCGGTAGCTCACCTCGACCTGGTAGAAACGCTGGTCGCTACGCCCGGATTCCGAGGTGTCGAGGGTCAGGCATCCCTCCAGTACCGAGCAGATGCGAGTGCGCTGGCTGATGTCGCATTGCGCAAACTCGATCTCCCGAGGTCGGCTCAGGGCGTGAATCGGCGCAAAGCCGCCTTGGCGGGAAAGGCGGACCCGGGCGTCGTCGCCTAATGCAGGCAGGGTTTTCATTTGACCTCCGTGATGTCGATACCCGTTTGAGACCAGCCCTGGCGCACAGCGTCGACCTCCTGTGCACCGAAGCGCTGGCCGGCATGGTCGATGGTCAGTCGAGCGAAAGCATCGAAACTGGCGTCCGGACTCAGGCGTTTGTCGCACAGCGCGTCGTACCAGATTACTCCGGCTTTCTTCCAGGCGAACCCGCCGAGTGCCCTGGCCGCGAGATAAAACGCGCGATTGGGAATGCCCGAATTGATGTGCACGCCGCCATTGTCCTCTTGAGTGATGACAAATTTGCGCATGTGATCCGGTTGCGGGTCCTTGCCCAGCAATGGGTCGTCATAGGCTGTGCCTGGATGGGACATCGAGCGCAAGCCCCGGCCGTTGATTTTTGCCGTGAGCAAATCCGCGCCGATCAGCCAATCTGCCTGCTCGACGGTATGTCCGAGAACGTATTGCTTGGTAAGGATGCCAAAAACGTCCGACAGTGACTCGTTCAAGGCCCCGGACTGATTGGCATAGATCAGCCCGGCCGTGCTTTCAGTCACGCCATGAGCCAATTCATGGGCGACCACGTCCAGCGAGCGGGTGAAGCGCTGGAAAATTTCCCCATCGCCGTCACCGAAGACCATTTGTGCACCATTCCAGAAGGCGTTTTCGTAGCCCAGGCCGTAATGCACGCTGCCGACCAGTGCGAATCCTTGGTTGTCGATCGAATCGCGACCGAGCACCTTCCAGAAAAAATCATAGCTGGCACCCAATGCATCGTAAGCTTCATCGACGGCTGCATCACCCGTGGCCGGCTGGCCTTCCAGGCGCACTGGCATTCCCGGCAGGAGCATTTTGTTTTGCGCGTCGTGCAGGCTGCGCTGGACCACGCCCGGTTTCCCGAGTTGCGGCAGAATTGCCCGCTCCGGCGGCCGCACAGGGGGACCGGGATTGTGCAGCAGGCTTTGCACATGATGCAGGGTGATCATTGCCGCCGTGCGTTGCGGCTCTGAACCGTGGGCGATGATACGGTTGAGAATGTAGGGCGGGATAAAACTGCGCGGTGTTTGTGAGTCGGTCATCAATGCATCCCTGGCGTGATAGATGTCGATACTGATGAGATCCAGACACCGCGTGTTCGGTTCCGTGCCGGTTTTTGACGAGTGTGAAGTGCTTGGCAATCAGTACAAATGATCAGCACGCTCACCCTGTAGATTGAGAACGTGATGTCTGATGACGCTCGAAATGTACCTCGAAAAAACATCACGTTTATTTCATTAGATATTGATATTTATGGATATATTATTGAATGGTGTAACCGCTATCGACCACCCAGTCCTGACCGATGACGTTACGGGCACCGTTGCCGAGCTGGAATAGAATCACGTCGGCAACAGCGCCTGGCTCGAGGAAACGGCCGTCTAGCAAGCGTTGATTGACCGTGCTGGCGACAGCGCTCAATTGCTCATCCTTCAAGCCCAGCGTTGACCAGATCGGTGTCGCAGTCGGGCCGGGGGACACCGTGTTGATGCGAATGCCGTGAGGCGCCAATTCGACCGCCAGCGTGCGGGCATGGTGAATCAGCGCGGCTTTTGAGGCGATGTAGGCGGCGAGGCCGGGAAAGGTCACTTGCGCCAGGAAAGTACCAATGAACACCACCGAGGAGGATGCCGCCAGTTGACCGCGCAAGCACGCCAGGGTGTTCAATGCCCCGGCACCGTTCACCGCCCATTGCCGGTCGAACGCTGCCAGATCCAGGCCATCGGCCAGCTCCGCAATGCCGGCGTTCGGCACCAGATAGCTCACCGGCCCCAGGGTTGCCGCCTGCTTTGCCAGCCGCGCCAGGTCGGCGGGTTGGGTCACGTCACCCGCCACCCATGACAGCTGCGTCGGGAAACGTTCAGCCAATTCACCGAGGCCGCCAATCTGACGCGACATTGCCAGCACACGGGCACCCTGAGCCAACAGACGTTCGGTGACAGCCAGGCCGATTCCGGAACTGGCACCGGTGACGACAGCCAGATGATCCTTAAAAGCAGTGTTCATAAAGGCGTTCCTTTTTGGTCAATGAGCTTTCGCAGTTCACGTTCCAAAAAGCAGGCCAATGTGCCGGGCCTTGATTCTCGGGGCTTTGAGGGATGTTGTAGTTATTGTGACTTGATCGGTTTGGTGTCTTTCTGACTGCGTGATGGTCGATATGACTGCATAAATCCATGTAGGAGCAAACGTGCTGGCGATAGCGGCGTGCCAGTCATTGGGGATGTTGAATTTGAGGTCGCCATCGCGAGCAGGCTCGCTCCCACAGGTATCTGTCGGGCAGGCAAAAAAAATCGCCGCCTCCGAGTACCGAAGGCGGCGATTTTTCATGGCGGGTAGAGGTCAGGTCAAACCTTGACGATCCAGCCCGCTGGCGCTTCGATGTCGCCGGTCTGCACGCCAGTCAGCTCTTTGTAGAGCTTCTGGGTGATCGGGCCGACTTCGGTTTCGCTGTGGAACACGTGCAAGTGGTCGTTGTAGCTGATGCCGCCGATTGGCGTAATTACCGCAGCGGTGCCGCAGGCGCCGGCTTCCTTGAAGTCCGACAGTTTGTCGATCAGCACGTCGCCTTCAACCACTTCCAGGCCCAGACGGGTCTTGGCCAGCTCGATCAGCGACAGGCGAGTGATGCCCGGCAGTACTGACGGCGAGTTCGGGGTCACGAACTTGTTGTCATGGGTGATACCGAAGAAGTTGGCCGAACCGACTTCTTCGATCTTGGTGTGGGTCATCGGGTCCAGGTAAATGGCGTCGGCGAAGTTGGCTTTCTTGGCCTTGGAGCCCGGCATCAGGCTGGCGGCGTAGTTGCCACCGACTTTGGCTGCGCCGGTGCCTTGTGGTGCGGCACGGTCGTAGCTGGAAATCTGGAAGTTGTGCGGGGTCAGGCCACCCTTGAAGTAGGCGCCGACGGGAATGCAGAAGATCGAGAAGATGAACTCGGGGGCGGTGCGCACGCCGATGTTGTCACCCACGCCGATCACGAACGGGCGCAGGTACAGCGCACCGCCGGTGCCGTAAGGCGGGATGAAACGCTCGTTGGCGCGAACCACTGCCTTGCACGCTTCGATGAACTGTTCGGTTTCTACCTGAGGCATCAGCAGACGCGCACAGCTGCGCTGCATGCGCAGGGCGTTCTGGTCCGGGCGGAACAGGTTGATCGAGCCGTCCTTGCAGCGATAGGCCTTCATGCCTTCGAAGCACTGCTGACCATAGTGAAGGGCAGTGGAGCCTTCGCTGATGTGCAGCACGTTGTCTTCGGTCAGGGTGCCTTTGTCCCACTCGCCATTGCGAAAATACGACAGATAGCGCTTGTCGGTCTTGATGTAGTCAAAACCCAGCTTGTCCCAATTGATGCTTTCGTTACCCATGACACCCTCTATCACTGAACAACCGTCGAAACGGTTCAAGGCTTCTGACGTTTTTTGGATGGGCACAACAATACTTCATTCCGGGCCTGTTTCGCAGCCCGGTCTATCGGCTATTTGCCGCCGACTAGACAATGCTCGAAATCCTGTGGCGAGGGAGCTCGCTCCCGCTCCGCTGCGAAGCAGTCGTAAATCCAGGCAACGCGGTTCGCCATTAAGTCAGCCAGGGGCCGCTTCGCAGCCCGGCGGGAGCAAGCTCCCTCGCCACAGTTGATGGTGTTTACAGATGCAATGCATGCCCCAGAGCACGCAATGCTGCTTCCTGCACCGCCTCGCCAAGCGTCGGATGCGCATGGATGGTGCCGCCGATGTCTTCCAGCCGCGCGCCCATCTCAAGGCTTTGCGCGAATGCCGTGGACAACTCCGACACACCCACGCCTACCGCCTGCCAGCCGACGATCACATGGTTGTCACGACGGGCGACCACGCGCACGAAGCCGCTTTTCGATTCCAGCGTCATCGCCCGGCCATTGGCGGCGAACGGGAAGCTGGAAACAATGCAGTCCAAACCTGCAGCCTTGGCTTCGTCCGGAGTCTTGCCGACCACCACCAGTTCCGGGTCGGTGAAGCACACGGCGGCGATGGCGGTCGGGTTGAACTCGCGGGGCTTGCCACTGATCAACTCGGCAACCATTTCGCCCTGGGCCATGGCCCGGTGCGCAAGCATGGGTTCGCCACTCAGGTCGCCGATGGCATACACATTGCGCATGCTGGTCTGGCAGCGGTTGTCGATTTTGATCGACGACCCGTTCATGTCCAGGTTCAGCGCTTCGAGGTTCCAGCCTTGGGTGTTGGGTTTGCGGCCAACCGCGACCAGAACCTGATCGGTTTCCAGGTTGAGGGTATCGCCGTTCGGCTGCGAAACCTGCAAGGTTTTATTAGAAGAATCAAAGCCTTGTACGCTGTGATTCAAGTAAAGCTTCACACCGAGTTTTTTCAGTTCGTCGTGTACGGGCTGAGTCAATTCAGCGTCGTAGGCTGGCAGAATCCGATCCTGCGCCTCGACCACGCTGACATCGGCGCCGAGCTTGCGGTAGGCAATACCCAGTTCCAGACCGATGTAACCGCCACCTACCACGATCAAGCGCTTGGGTACGGATGTCGGCGCCAGGGCCTCGGTGGACGAGATGATCGGCCCGCCAATCGGCAACATCGGCAGGTTCACGCTTTTCGAACCTGTCGCCAGCACCAGGTGCTCGCATTGAATGCGCGTGTCGCCGACGTCGACGGTTTTACCGTCGACCACGTTGGCCCAGCCTTGCACGACCTGAACCTTGTTCTTTTTCAACAGCGCGGCGACGCCGGTGGTCAGGCGATCGACGATGCCATCCTTCCACTCGACGCTCTTGCCGATGTCCAGCGTCGGCGCCGCAACGCTGATGCCCAGGGCTGAGTGCTGATTATGCTGCTGCGTCTGGTGAAACTGCTCAGCGACATGAATCAATGCCTTGGACGGAATGCAGCCGATGTTCAGGCAGGTGCCGCCCAACGATTGGCCTTCCACCAGGATCGTTGGAATGCCCAACTGACCGGCGCGGATCGCCGTCACGTAACCGCCAGGGCCGCCGCCGATGATCAGTAGCGTGGTGTTCAAAGTCTGCATTGCTTACTCCACAAACAGGGTGGCGGGTTGTTCGAGCAAGCCACGGATGGCCTGGATGAAGAGCGCCGCGTCCATGCCGTCGACCACGCGATGATCGAAGGAGCTGGAAAGGTTCATCATCTTGCGGATCACGATCTGGCCTTTGATTACCATTGGCCGTTCGACGATTTTGTTCACGCCGACGATCGCCACTTCCGGCAGGTTCAGCACCGGTGTGCTGACGATGCCGCCCAATGCGCCGAGGCTGGTCAGTGTGATAGACGAACCGGACAGTTCATCGCGGCTGGCCTTGCCGTTGCGGGCGGCCGTGGCCAGGCGCGAAATTTCCGTCGCGCTGTCCCACAAGCTGCGGGCTTCGGCGTGACGAACCACAGGCACCATCAAACCGCTATCGGCCTGGGTGGCGATACCGACGTGCACCGCGCCGAGTCGGGTGATGACTTGGGCTTCGTCGTCGTAACGGGCGTTGATCTGCGGGAAATCGCGCAGGGCGACGACCAGGGCGCGGACCAGAAACGGCAGCAAAGTCAGCTTGCCGCGGGTCGCACCGTGCTTCTCGTTAAGGTGAGCGCGCAATTCTTCGACGGCAGTGACATCGATTTCCTCGACGTAACTGAAGTGTGCCGCGCGCTGGGTGGCGTCCTGCATGCGTTGGGCGATCTTGCGGCGCATGCCGATTACCGGGATCTGTTCTTCATCGTTACGCTGGGCGTAAGCGGCGGCGACCGGTGCCGAGGCGTTGGCTTGACCCTGAGCCAGATAGGCCTCAAGGTCTTCATGCAGCACGCGACCGGCCGGACCGCTGCCACGCACCAGACGCAACTGGATGCCCAGGTCCAGCGCATGCTTACGCACGGCCGGTGAGGCCAGCGGACGCTCATTGGCTTCGCGAGCAATCATCGGCCCCTGGCAAACGGCTGCCTTCGGTGCTGCGGCAGCGACCGGTTTGTTTTCCACCACTGTTTCGGCTTTCGCTGCTGCAACCGGCGCTTGCTTGACCGGTGCCGGTTGCGCCGACTCCTTGACGTTGCCCGCGCCTTCGACTTCGATGCTGATCAG
This sequence comes from Pseudomonas sp. Sample_10, assembly GCF_004321495.1. Classification (NCBI taxonomy): domain Bacteria; kingdom Pseudomonadati; phylum Pseudomonadota; class Gammaproteobacteria; order Pseudomonadales; family Pseudomonadaceae; genus Pseudomonas; species Pseudomonas sp. Sample_10. Next base: position 32,402 of record NZ_RCOE01000154.1, on the reverse strand, counting down.
CACGCTGCCGACCGCCATGACTTCGCCCGGCTGACCGCCGAGGGCGATGACCTTGCCATGCACTGGCGACGGGATATCCACCATCGCCTTGTCGGTCATGACATCCGCCAGCACCTGATCCTCGACGACCATGTCGCCGACCTTGACGTGCCACTGTGACAATTCAACTTCTGCAATGCCTTCGCCAATGTCCGGCATTTTAATGACGTGCGTGCCCATTCAGACCTCCATGACCCGTTTCAAAGCCGCGCCCACTCGGGACGGGCCAGGGAAATACGCCCACTCTTGCGCGTGCGGGTAGGGGGTGTCCCAGCCGGTGACGCGTTCAATTGGCGCTTCCAGGTGGTGGAAGCAGTGTTCCTGCACCAGCGACACCAGTTCGGCACCGAAACCGCAGGTGCGGGTGGCTTCGTGAACCACCACGCAGCGTCCGGTTTTCTTCACCGACTTGACGATGGTTTCCAGGTCCAGCGGCCACAGGCTGCGCAGGTCGATGACTTCGGCGTCGATGCCGGTTTCTTCGGCGGCGACTTGCGACACGTACACGGTGGTGCCGTAGGTGAGGATGGTCACATCCTTGCCCGGACGGGTGATGGCGGCGACGTCCAGTGGCACGGTGTAATAACCGTCCGGCACTTGCGCGGCCGGGTGTTTCGACCACGGGGTTACCGGGCGGTCGTGGTGGCCGTCGAACGGGCCGTTGTACAAGCGTTTTGGCTCGAGGAAGATCACCGGGTCATCGTTTTCGATGGAGGCGATCAACAGGCCCTTGGCGTCGTACGGGTTGGACGGCATGACGGTGCGCAGGCCGCACACCTGAGTGAACATCGCCTCGATGCTCTGGCTGTGGGTCTGGCCGCCATAAATGCCGCCGCCGCAGGGCATGCGCAGGGTCATTGGCGCGGTGAATTCGCCGGCCGAACGATAACGCAGGCGTGCGGCTTCGGAGATGATCTGGTCGGATGCCGGGTAGACGTAGTCGGCGAACTGGATCTCGGCCACCGGACGCAGGCCATAGGCGCCCATGCCCACGGCAACGCCGACGATGCCGCTTTCGGAGATCGGAGCGTCGAAAACCCGCGAGGTGCCGTACTTGTTCTGCAGGCCTTCGGTGCAGCGGAACACGCCGCCGAAGTAGCCGACGTCCTGGCCGAACACCACGACGTTGTCGTCACGTTCAAGCATCACATCCATCGCCGAGCGCAGGGCCTGGATCATGGTCATGGTGGTCGTGGTCATGGCGGTTTCCAGCTCGATATTGTTGTTGTGATCGTTCATGTCAGATCCCCAACTCTTGACGCTGGCGCTTCAAATGCTCCGGCATCTCTTTGTAGACGTCTTCGAACATGGTCGCGGCGCTTGGAATCTGGCCACCGGCGAGGGTGCCGTACTGTTCGGCTTCCTTTTGTGCGGCAATCACTTCGGCTTCCAGTTCGGCACTGACGGCGGCGTGTTCCTCTTCGGACCACTGGCCGATCTTGATCAGGTGCTGCTTGAGACGCGCAATCGGATCGCCGAGCGGGAAATGGCTCCAGTCATCGGCAGGGCGGTACTTGGAAGGATCATCGGACGTCGAGTGTGGACCGGCACGGTAGGTGACCCACTCGATCATGGTCGGGCCGAGGTTGCGTCGGGCGCGTTCGGCAGCCCAGGCGGAAGCGGCGTAGACCGCGTAGAAATCGTTGCCATCGACGCGCAGCGAGGCGATGCCGCAACCGACGCCACGGCCGGCGAACGTGGTCGCTTCACCCCCGGCAATCGCCTGAAACGTAGAGATTGCCCACTGGTTGTTGACCACGTTGAGGATCACCGGCGCGCGGTAAACGTGGGCGAAAGTCAGGGCGGTGTGGAAGTCCGACTCAGCAGTGGCGCCGTCGCCGATCCACGCCGAAGCGATTTTGGTGTCGCCCTTGATCGCCGAGGCCATGCCCCAGCCAACCGCCTGGACAAACTGGGTCGCGAGGTTGCCGGAGATGGTGAAGAAACCGGATTCTTTGACCGAGTACATGATCGGCAGCTGACGTCCCTTGAGCGGATCGCGCTCGTTGGACAGCAGTTGGCAGATCAGGTCGACCAGCGGCACTTCGCGAGCCATCAGGATGCTTTGCTGACGATAGGTCGGGAAGCACATGTCGTCGATGTTCAAGGCCAGGGCCTGGGCGCTGCCGATGGCTTCTTCGCCGAGGCTCTGCATGTAGAACGACATCTTCTTCTGACGCTGGGCGACAACCATGCGGTTGTCGTAAATCCGCGTCTTGAGCATGGCGCGCATGCCTTTGCGCAGGATCTCCGTGGGAACGCCTTCGGCCCAAGGCCCCAAGGCATTGCCCTGATCGTCGAGCACGCGAATCAGGCCGCGGGCCAGATCGGCCGTGTCGGCGGGCTCAACGTCGATTGGGGGTTTGCGCACCGTGCCGGCATCGGTCAGATGCAGGTAGGAGAAGTCGGTTTTGCAGCCTGGGCGGCCCGAGGGTTCAGGGACGTGCAGGCGCAGCGGTTCGTACGCTTGGGTCATGGCTTCTACGCTCGATCTTGTGAATTTCTTGTAGTGAGCTGACAGATTTCGTTCGGTAGAAGAAATCTTGTCCTACAACAATCATAGGCCCGGCCAAGAAGAATATTTCTCTCTGTTTCGTTGCGCTTAAGATCATTTGCAGATAAAAAATCTGCATAAACCTAAAAAAAAGGTGGTTTTGTCTCATGCGCAAACTTGACCGTACCGATATCGGCATTCTCAACAGCCTTCAAGAGAACGCGCGGATCACCAATGCCGACCTTGCACGCTCGGTCAACCTGTCACCGACACCGTGCTTCAACCGGGTCAAGGCGATGGAAGAGCTGGGTTTGATTCGCGAGCAAGTGACGTTGCTGGATGCTGATCTGCTGGGGCTGCACGTGAACGTGTTCATTCACGTCAGCCTGGAGAAGCAGGTGGAGGAGGCCTTGCAGCATTTCGAAGAGGCGATCTCCGACCGCCCGGAGGTGATGGAGTGCTACTTGATGGCCGGCGACCCGGATTACTTGATCCGGGTGCTGGTGCCGAGCATTCAATCGCTGGAGCGTTTCATGATGGACTTTCTGACCAAAGTGCCGGGGGTGGCGAATATCCGCTCGAGTTTTGCGCTCAAGCAAGTGCGCTACAAGACCGCGCTGCCCCTGCCGGCCAACGGCCTGACGCTCGGCGCGTAAAACCAGGGCAAATCCGTAGGCGCGAAGCTTGCTCGCGATAGCGATCTCAAGGGCGCAATCGCGAGCAAGCTTTGCGCCTACAGATCAGAGTTGATTGATCGGGATTTTAAGGTACGTCACGCCATTGTCTTCCGCCGGCGGCAAATTCCCCGCCCGCACATTGACCTGGATCGCCGGTAGCAACAGCGTCGGCATGCCCAGCGTGGCATCGCGCCGGGTGCGCATCGCAACGAATGCCGCCTCATCGATGCCGTCACGCACATGGATGTTGCTTTTGCGTTGTTCGCCGACGGTGGTCATGCAATGCGGTTCGCGGCCCTCGGGCGGGTAGTCGTGACAGACATACAGGCGCACGCTGGCGGGGAATGCCAGCAGTTTATGGATCGAAGCGAACATCTGGTTGGCGTTGCCGCCGGGAAAGTCGCAGCGCGCGGTGCCCACGTCGGGCATGAACAGCGTATCGCCAACCAGAATCACATCGTTGCCGATCAGGTATGCCATGTCCGCCGGGGTATGCCCAGGCACATGCAGGGCCTTGGCCTTGAGGTTGCCGATGGAAAACGACTCATCCGCAGCGAACAGGTGATCGAACTGCGAGCCGTCGATGCAGAATTGCGGTTCAAGGTTGAACAGTGCCTTGAACACGTTCTGCACCTTGCAGATCGACTGGCCGATGGCGATCCGGCCACCCAGTTCCCGGCGCAGATAGGGCGCGGCGGACAAATGATCGGCGTGGGCGTGGGTTTCCAGTAGCCATTGCACCTGCAGCCGGTGTTCGCGCACGAACGCGATGATCCGGTCTGCCTGCACGGTGGAGGTTCGTCCGGCAGCGGGGTTGTAGTCGAGCACCGGGTCGACGATTGCGCATTGTCCGCCGTCCGCTTCGTAGATCACGTAACTGTAGGTAGAGGAGGCATCGTCGAAAAAAGCTTCAATCAGGGCAGGCATGAGGATTGTTTCTTGGTGAACAAGTCATGAGGTTAGTTTCATTTTCCCTGCGCTGACCAGCCCCCGCGTCATTTCTGTTATCGAAAAATCCGGCTGGGCTCTATCCTGTCACGCTATCGATACCGGGCGTTCCCGGCCTTTGTCATGGATTACGAGCGTTCTATGTTGCTGGCGAGTTTTTTCGGTGTAGTCATGGGTTTGGTGTTGGGTTTGACCGGCGCCGGCGGGGGCATTCTGGCCGTGCCGGCGCTGGTGCTGGGCCTGGGTTGGAGCATGACCACGGCGGCGCCCGTCGCGTTGTTTGCGGTGGGCAGTGCGGCGGCGGTCGGCGCCATCGACGGCTTGCGTCATGGCCTGGTGCGCTACCGCGCGGCGTTGTTGATTGCGGCACTCGGTGCGGTGTTTTCGCCGGTGGGCATCTACTTTGCCCATCAGTTGCCGGAAAAAATCCTGATGGTCCTGTTCAGCCTGCTGATGGTCATGGTGGCCGCACGAATGCTGCGCCGTGAGCGCAAGGATCAAGGGCCAAGCGATCACGGTCACGCCAACTGGGGCCAGAAAAACTGCATGCTCGACCAACAGACCGGGCGCTTTTCCTGGACCGCCAAATGCACCGCGACCCTCGCCGCGCTAGGTGCGGTGACCGGCGTTGTCTCGGGATTGCTGGGCGTCGGCGGCGGGTTCCTGATCGTGCCGGCCTTCAAGCAACTGACCGACGTGCAGATGCGCGGGATCGTTGCCACATCGCTGATGGTGATCAGCCTGATCTCGGCCATCGGCGTGATCGGTGCTTTCCACGCCGGGGTGCGCATCGATGGCGTGGGCATCGTGTTCATCATCTCAAGCATTGTCGGCATGCTCATCGGCCGCAAACTTAGTGCGCGGGTGCCGGCGCGGGCGTTGCAGGTGGGGTTTGCCAGTATCTGCCTGGTGGTCGCCGCCTACATGCTGTTCAGCGCCAACGCCTAGCCAGTACCGGTTCCTGCGAACGCCAGTTGCGTCGGCAGCCCTAAGCCCTAAGTGGCAAGCCTCGCCGACAGGCGGTCTTACGCCGTTGTAGTCACGCGCCGCTGGCCAATCCAAAGCACCTGAAAACCAGCCCCAAGGCAGCGTATGGCGCCGCCTGTCAGGTTTCGATAATCGCCTCCGACACTTCGTCCCCCGTTTCGGAGCGCCCCATGCACAACAATAAGAAATTCACCCAGCGTTTTCTGCCAGCGTTCATTGCCAGCCTGTCCGCGCTCGGCCTGACCCCAGTGGCCGAGGCAGAGATCATGCTGTACGACAAAGACCAGACCACATTTTCCACCGACGGTTACATCAACGCCTTTTACGTCAACAGCGATGTGGACCGCGCTGGCGATCAGTACGATCGTCGGCAGTCGCGGGTGAAGATGGGCTTTCTGCCCAACTACCTGGGGTTCAACATGGGCAAGCAAGTTGACGACCTCAAGCTCGGTGCCCGGGCATCGTTTTGGGTCACCATCAACGACAGTGAAACCAACGGCACCGATACCGCCATCGATGTGCGGCAGTTCTATGGAACAGTGGCCAACCCGCAGTGGGGTGAAGTGCTGATCGGCAAGGACTTCGGTCTGTTCGCCCGTTCCAACATCCTGCTCGACGAAATGCTCGCCGGTTACGGTCAGGTCAGCGATACGTTGGGGCTGGTGGATGGCGGCGGGGTCTCGTTCGGCAACATCGGTACCGGTTACCCGTACCCGTTCCCGACGTCGCAGATCACCTATCGCACCCCGGTGATGGACGGTCTGCGCGTGGCGGTCGGCATCATGGACCCGGTGGACACCAACGACAGCAGCCCGACGGGCAAGGCCTATCAGGAAAACCCGCGCACCGAGAGCGAGATCACCTATCAGTTCGACCTGGCCGGTGCAAAGATCTACAGCTGGGTCAACGGCAGCTACCAGACTTCGGACAACACCGATTCGACCGTCGAGACCGTCACCTCCAAAGGGCTCGGTTATGGCGTGCAGGCGAAGATGGGCGGCCTGTCTCTGACCGGGTCCGGTTTCCAGGCCAAGGGTATCAACCCGTTCTTTACCAACAATGCGGGCGAGCCGACCCTGCGCAACGTCGACAGCGACGGCTACTTGATGCAGGGCTCCTACAAACTGGGCAAGAACCGCCTGGCCTTGTCCTACGGCAAGACCAATGACGACGGCAACGGCGTGGTGGGCAGCGGAGCGGACTACGAGACTCGCGGCATCGCGTTGTTCCATGACGTGAACGACAACCTCAAGCTGGTGGCCGAATACAACCAGTTCGAAATCAACGGTCACGACACCGATGAACAGAACGAAGACACCGATACCTTTGCGGTGGGTGCGGTGCTGACCTGGTAACCCCGGCTGGTGGCCCTGGCCGTGCGCATCGCGGCCAGGGCCGCCAACCGTCTCATCCCATCGAAGCGGTTACCCGCTACCCAAGTAGCATTCGTCGCACCCCACAGACTTCGTACACTCGTGCCTCATACACGCGCCTGCCGGAGGCGATGATGCAGCAGAGCGAAGGGGTCGTCAGTGCTATGTCCCAGGCCACCGATGCCTTTCAGGTGGCGCAGGAGCTGGCGCGGCAGTTGTTGCATCCGCACCTGGGGTTCGTGCTGTTTTTCTGTTCAGCCGAGTACGACTTGCAGGCGTTGGGCAAGGCCTTGCAGCAAAGCTTCGGTGGCATTCGGCTGGCGGGTTGCACCAGCGCCGGAGAAATCACGCCGCTGGGCTACGGACGCAATTGCGTGACGGCGGTGGGCTTCGATCATCGGCATTTTTCAATCGCGGTGGAGCTGATCGATCAAATGGAGCACTTCAGCCTGATCGACGCCCAGCAAATGGTCGAGCGCCTGGTCAGTGGCTGTCGCAGCAATACCCTGGCGCCGATCAAGGGCAACAGTTTTGCCCTGACCCTGCTTGATGGACTGTCCAGCCGTGAAGAAATGGTCCTGGCGGCGCTGAGCGCGGCCTTGGGCGACATTCCGCATTTTGGTGGTTCGGCCGGCGACGATAACTACCTGACCCATACCCATGTGTACTTCGATGGCGAGTTTTACAGTGGCGCCGCCGTGGTGGTACTGGTCAATACCTGGCTGGATTTCGAAGTATTCACCACCCACCACGTAATGCCGCGCGCCGAGAAGTTGGTGGTCACGGGGGCCGACAATGCCTTGCGCCGGGTGTTCGAACTGAATGCCGAACCGGCCGCCGCCGAGTATGCCCGGCATATCGGCGTGCCGGTGGCGCAACTCGATCACCGGGTCTTCGCCGCACACCCGCTGGCCGTGCGCATCAATGATCAGTACTACGTGCGGGCCATCCAGCAGGTGCATCCGGACCTGAGCCTGAGTTTCTACTGCGCCGTGGAAAACGGCATCGTTCTGACCGCCATGACCCCAGGCCCGATGCTGCCGAACCTGCAAAATCTGTTCGAGGGCTTGCAGGCGCGCCTCGGGGAGTTGCTGTTGACCATCGGGTGCGACTGTTTCCTGCGACGCCTGGAGCTCGAAGACGATGGCAGCCTTGAACAGATCGGCAGTTTTTTGCGTGAGCAACGGGTGATGGGTTTCAACACCTATGGAGAACAGTTCAATGGCATGCACATCAACCAGACCTTCACCGGCGTTGCCATTGCCCGCGGCCGTGCCCCAGGACATCGCTGAACTGCAGGCCGAACTCGCCAGGCTGCGTCTTGAAAACCACAAACTGCAACGCATCAATGGTGCGCTGATCGAGCGGGTCGAATCCGGGGTGACTCGCGGCAATGATCCGTACGCGGCCTTCCAGCATTCGGTCGTGCTGGCCGAGCAAGTGCGCGAGCGCACCGATGCGCTGAACCAGGCCATGGCCGAACTCAAGGCCGGCAATCATCTGCTCAGCGAAGCCCGCCTGCGTGCGGAAACGGCGCACCAACACCTGATCGATGCCATCGAAAGCATTTCCGACGCATTTGTGCTGTTCGACGCCGAGCAGCGCATTGTGCTGTTCAACAGTCGTTTCAAGGCGTTCTGGAGCAAGAGCCGAGTACGAATCAACGCTGGCATGCGCCTGAGCGAGGTCAAGCGCCTGATGATGAGCAACGGCCTGTTCACCGAAGAGCCTCGCGGGCATGCCGATGAAAACCTGCTGTATCGCCTGCAGAACGGGCGCTGGCTGCAAGTCAGCGAGCGGCCGACCCAGGAAGGCGGGCGGGTGATTCTGTTCATCGACATCACCGACGTCAAACTCAGCGAAACCATGCGCCGCGAGCAGGCGGTAGCGCAGAAGTCGCATCTATTGCAACGCGCGGTCGACAACCTCTCGCAAGGGGTGGCGATGGTCAGCGCCGAGGGCATTCTGGAGTTATGGAACCGGCGTTTCCTGGAATTGAGCGGACTGGCACCGGTAGCTGCCCACCGGCCGTTTGCCGAGGTGATTGGCGACAGCGAGTTGACCCTGCTGACCCCGTTCAGCCGCGATGGCAACGGTCGCCCGATACGCGAATGCGAACAGCGTTTATACGACGGCCGGGTCCTGGAAATCCGCACCCATCCATTGCCGACAGGCGGCTTCGTCAACACCTTTACCGACATCACCGAACGCTATCAGCACGCCGAGGCCCTGAGTGAAAGCGAGCGCTGGATCCGCCTGATCACCGATCACGTGCCGGCATTGATCGCCTACCTCAATGCCGACCTGGTCTACGAGTTCACCAACAAGGTCTACGAAGAATGGTATTGCTGGCCGCGGGGCGTAATGCTCGGCCAGAGCTTGCGCGAAGTGCACAGTGAACAGCATTACCAGCGCCTGGAATCCTACGTGGCCAGGGCATTGGCGGGGGAGAGCGTGACCTTCGAGTTTGCTGAAACCAACGTCAACAACCAGGAGCGCTACATGCTGCGTTCCTATGTGCCTAACCGTTTGGCCAATGGAGAGGTGGTAGGGATTTTCGTGCTGATTCGCGATATCACAGAGCGCCGTCGCACGGCCGAGGCGCTGCATCAGGCGTATCAGAACCTTGAGTTGCGGGTGCGCGAGCGCACGGCGGAATTGACCACTCTCAACGATCAATTGTTGCGCGAAATCGGTGAGCGGCGCCTGGTCGAGTCACGCTTGCGCGAGGCCAAGCAGGAAGCCGAACAAGCCAACCTGTCGAAAACCAAGTTCCTCGCTGCGGTCAGTCACGACCTGCTGCAACCATTGAACGCCGCACGCCTGTTCACCAGCGCCTTGCTGGAACGGCGCGAGCCGATGGCCAGCGAGATTCTGGTGCGCAACGTGAGCAATTCCCTGGAAGACGTGGAGAATCTGCTCGGCACCCTGGTGGATATTTCCAAACTCGATGCGGGGGTGATCAAGGCTGACATTGCGCCGTTCGCCCTCAGTGAATTGCTGGACAACCTGGCCGCCGAGTACACCCAGGTGGCACTCAGTGAAGGCCTGCAACTGCGCTACATCGGCTGTTCGGCGTTGGTGCGCAGCGACATTCAGTTGCTGGCGCGCATTCTGCGTAACCTGCTGAGCAATGCGATTCGCTACACCAGCAAAGGTCGTGTGGTGCTCGGTTGTCGCCGTCATCGGCAGCGCCTGACGATCGAGGTCTGGGACAGCGGCATGGGCATTGCCGAGCATCGTCTGGAGGAGATTTTCCAGGAGTTCAAGCGCGGTGATGTGCAGCGCCCGGACCAGGATCGCGGTCTGGGCCTGGGTCTGGCGATTGTCGAGAAAATTGCCGGCATCCTCAGCCATCGCATTCAGGTGCGTTCATGGCCTGGCCAGGGCTCGATGTTCTCGGTCGAAGTGCCAATCAGCGCCACCGCGCCTGCAGCACCGCCGACGTTGCAGATGAGCGAGCCGATGCTTGAGCGCCTGCGTGGGGCTCGGATATGGGTGCTGGACAACGATGCGACCATTTGCGCCGGCATGCGCACGTTGCTGGAAGGGTGGGGATGTCGGGTGGTAACGGCGTTGTCGGAACAGGACCTCGCGCGGCAAACGGACAACTACCACGCCGAGGCCGACCTGCTGATTGCTGATTATCACCTGGACAACGAACTGAACGGCGTCGACGCCGTGGCGCGCATCAATGCCGGTCGTAAGTCAGCGATCCCGGCGATGATGATCACCGCCAACTACAGCAATGAACTCAAGCAGCAGATCCGCGAGCTGGGCCATACGCTGATGCACAAACCGGTGCGGCCGATGAAGCTGAAGACGGCGATGAGTCATTTGCTCGCAAGGCCATGAGCCTGTCGGTGTTTGTGAAGGCCTCATCGCTGGCAAGCCAGCTCCCACAATGGATGTGTGCTGTTCACAAAACCCTGTGGGAGTCACTTGCTCGCAAGGCCATGAGCCTGTCGGTGTTTGTGAGGGCCTCATCGCTGGCAAGCCAGCTCCCACAATGGATGTGTGCTGTTCACAAAACC
>NZ_RCOE01000154.1:0-21840 GCF_004321495.1 Pseudomonas sp. Sample_10 | reverse complement strand
GGCCTCATCGCTGGCAAGCCAGCTCCCACAATGGATGTGTGCTGTTCACAAAACCCTGTGGGAGCTGGCTTGCCAGCGATGGAAGCGACGCGATCTTCTGTTTCAACGCCGCAGATAAGAGCCGAAATCAATATCCCCGGCACTCAGGATCGCCTGCACTCGATTGTGCACGTTGAGCTTGCGCAGGATTGCCGAGACATGGGCCTTGACCGTGGTTTCGGCAATTTCCAGGGTGTAGGCGATCTGCTTGTTCGACTCGCCCTTGGTCATCCGTTCCAGCACTTGCAGTTGCTTGCGGGTCAGGGCTTGCAGCAGTTCGGGCGGGAACGCCGGGGTGTCGTTCATCCGCCGGTGGGTGCTGCTTTTGGCAGTGCGGATGATGTCTGGAGGCAGGTAGACATTGCCATTGAGAATTTGCTGGATAGCGTCGGTCATCTGGGCACGCGGTGACGACTTGGTGATGAAACCCACCGCCCCATAAGTGATGGCTTGCAGGACAATCTGCTTGTCCTGCTCGGCGGAAACGATCACCACTGGAATGGTCGGTGCTTCGTTACGCAGGTTGATCAGGCCATTGAGCCCATGCATGCCGGGCATGTTCAAATCGAGCAGAATCAGGTCCAGGTCGTCATGTTCCTGGGTCAGGGCCAAGGCGCTGTCCAGGTCAGCGGTTTCCATCACTTCGCTGCCGGCAAAACCGTCGCTGATGACGTTGTGAATGGCTTCGCGAAACAGCGGGTGATCGTCGGCAATCAGGATTTTGTACATGGCCTTTCACCTCATTATTTTGATTATGGTGTGGCAATAACACGCAGGCGTAAAGCTCAGGGAAAGGGCTCCGGGCGGGCAGGCGACACTGGCAGACTGGCCGCTTGCCAGGCGTCCAGGCCATCGCGATACCAATACAACGTCTTATAGCCCATGGCGCCCGCACGCTTGACCGCGTTCCAGCTCAACCAGCAGTCAGAGCGGCAATAGAAGACCAGCGGTTGCGTCGGGTCGCCGGCGGTCAGCTTTTTCAGGTGGGCGGCGAAATAATCCTGCCATTGCGGCGTCAGTTCACCGTCGCCGGTATTGGCCAGCCAATGGCTGCCGGGCAGGTTTTCGTGGGGCGTGTCTTCGATGAACCGGCCTTGCAGCCATTGCCGCCGGTAGACGTCGATCAGCAGCGGGCGCGGCTGTTGTTCAAGCAACAGTTGCAGGGCAGGGGTGTCGACGATGGTGGCGCCTGGTAACTGGGTCGGCGTCGGGCTTCGATACAGGTCGATTCGATAGCCGTCGGCAGAGAACAGTCGGGTATCGGCCTGCGCGACACCCAGTACGAGGCTCAGCGACAGGGTGGCGAGGCAAGGGCGCAGCAGACAGCGTCGGACACGCGGCATGGGATTGAGTCCTTATAGTTATGGCCTCATTACATGTCAGTCGGGGGACGTTGGGAATGCGACGATAGACAGGGAAACCAGTACTAAAGTAGTAATTTCCCCTGTTGAAGCTCAATTGTGGGAGCGATGTGCTGTCACCCGGCCTTGCGCAAGGCTGCATGCTGCGGGTTGAAGGTCAGTACGGCGAACAACGCAAACAGCAGCGTCAGACCCATGCACACCGCCAGCGCCAGTGGATTGAACCGTTCATACAGGGCGAACCGTACCAGCTCCACGGCATGGCTGAACGGATTCACCGCACACAGCCAATACAGCCATTCGCTGGCCTCGCGCATTTTCCACAGCGGGTACAGCGCCGACGACAGGAAAAACATCGGGAAAATCACGAAATTCATCACCCCGGCAAAGTTTTCCAACTGACGGATCGCGTTCGACAGCAACAGCCCCAGCGCGCTGAGCATCAGCGCCACCAGCAGCAGGGACGGTAGCGCCAGCAACAGCCCCATAGCTGGTGGTCGCACGCCGTACACCCAGGCAATCGCCAGAAACGCATACACCTGCAACAGCGAAATCAGTGAAGTGGCCAGCAGCTTGCTGCACAGCAGAAAGGTACGCGGCAAAGGGCTGGTCAACAGCACGCGCATACTGCCCATTTCACGGTCGTAGACCATCGACAATGAGCCCTGCATGCCGTTGAACAGCAGGATCATGCAGGCCAGGCCGGGAATGATGTAGACCTCGTACGGAATGTAAGTGTCGTAGGGTTCGATGATCGCGATCCCCAATGCAGCACGAAAGCCTGCCGCGAACACCAGCAACCACAGCAATGGCCGCACCAGGGCGCTGAGAAATCGCGTGCGCTGCAGCACAAAGCGCAGCCACTCGCGCAGCACGATACCTCTGAAACATTGCCAGTAAGCGTTCATTGGGCCACCCCAGATGTCGTAAGGCGAGTGAAGGCCGAGCCGAGGTCACCGCCGTGCTCCAGGCTCAGGGCATTGGCCTGTCCGCTGGCCACCAGCCGGCCTTGATGCAGGATCAGCAAGTCATCGCTGGGTTGCACTTCGTCGAGCAGGTGGGTGGTCCAGAGCACACTGATGCGCTCTTCGCGACACAGACTGCGCAGGTGCTGGTTGAGCGCCAGGCGACTTGCCGGGTCGAGCCCGACACTGGCTTCGTCCAGCAACAACAGGCGCGGCTGGTGGAGCAGGGCGCGGGCAATTTCCACCCGCCGACGATGACCACCGTTGAGTTCGCGTACGCGTTCACGGCGGCGTTCAGTGAGGGACTGACGGGCCAGCTCGGCGTCGACGCGAAGGTCGGTCTGGCGCCGGGACAGACCGTGCAACGCTGCGTGATAACGCAGGTTTTGCTCGACGCTGAGGTCCAGGTCGAGGGTACTTTGCTGGAACACCACGCCCAACTGCCTGAGTGCCGGGCGTGCCGCGCTGCGCAATGAACAGCCACCGACGAGGATCTCGCCGTGTTGCAGATCATAGAGCCGGGTCAGCAGGGCAATCAGGGTCGACTTGCCGGCGCCATTGGGTCCCAGCAGCGCGGCGAAACGCCCGGGCCCCAGGCCGAAACTCACTTTGCGCAAGGCCTCCCGGGCGCCATAGGCAAAGCTCAGGTCAATGACTTCAAGGGCGTTCATGGCGTCACCACCACGCCCCAGGGATAGCGCCCGACCTTCACCGATTTGCTGACCTTGAGACTGTCGACATCGATCACCGAGACATCGCCGCTGACGCCATTGGTGGCCAGTAACTGTTTCTGATCCGGTGTGAACGCCATCTGCCAGACTCGCCGACCCACCAGCAGGTAATCGAGGATCTCGAAAGTCTTGGCATCGATCACCGCCACATGATTGGCCGGGCCGAGTGCGACGAAGCCGTACTTGCCGTCGGCGCTGAGTTTGACGCCGACCGGCTGGACCTTGTCCGGGTGCACACCCTTGATCTGGAAGTTCAGGGTCTTGAGCACGTTGCGGCTGGCCACATCCAGAATGGTCACGGTGCCGCCGATTTCCGCCGAAGCCCACAACTGAGCGCCGTCCGGGGAAAACTCAACGAAACGCGGTCGTTGATCCACCAGGGTGCTGTCGGCCAGCGTCTGGGTGCTGGTGTCGATCCAGTGCAGCATGTTGGTGGTTTCGCTGGTGTTCACTGCCCATTTGCCGTCAGGGCTGACGGCCATGCCTTCGGGTTCGACACCGACGTTGATCTGACCGAGCACCTTGGAGGTCTCGGTGTCGATCACGGTGACCAGTGCATCGTCTTCGTTGGAGACATACAGCCAGCGGTTGTTGGGGTGCAGGGCAAATTGCTCGGGATCCTTGCCCGAGGGCAATTCCTTGATGATCTTGCGCGTCGCCACATCCATCACCTGAACGCGGTCCGAGTCACTGGCGCAGATGTACAACAGCTTATTGTCATGGGACAGCAGCAGGCCGCGAGGGCGCTGGCCGACCGGCAGGGTCTCGGTGACTTGCAGGGTCTGCATGTCGATCAGGCTCAGGTTGTTGTCCTTTTCGTTGGAGACCCAGGCCGTACTGGCAGCGGCATGGCCGGCGGCGAAGAGCAGGGCGCATGAAAGCAGGGTGCGGCGCATGGCAGATTCCTTGTTGTTGTGGTTATCGGATCACGGAAAGCGGCAAGTAACCTCAGGCTTGTCGTAGCCCAGGCTGTCCATTTCGTTGAACGGGTGCAGAAAGCCGTCCTGGGGAGAAGTGCTGACCAGCGCCCGGGGCTGGACAATCGGAATCGGCTGGCGCAACTGGCCGTTCCAGGGCCGGTAACTGAGCTTGCGACCCTTGAAACCGTCGAGGGGCAATTGGTCGCTGATTTGCAGCGTACGGATCGCCATCGGCTCGGTCTGGCGCAACTTGCTCACGGCGCTTGCGATGCTGCGCACGGCCATCCAGGCGGCAAAATCGCGGTCATTCATCCAGCGCCCGCTCAGGGCTTCGAAGCGTTTTTGCAATTGGGCGGCGCCGTAGGTTTCCACGGTCTTGTGCCAGCCCACCGGGGTCAGGCCCTGGGTGCCGGCGACCGGGCGCGGGTACCAGGTCTGGTAGGGCACGTATTCGCCGAAGTCGCCACGCTCATCAGCCACCAGTACTACGTCGTATTCGGCAGTTTGGGTGAACAGCGGCATATCGGCCTGGGCGCTGCGGCGCTGGTCGTTATCGAAGCTCCAGGGTTTTTCCGCCACCCATTGCAGGCCGAAGCGCTTGGCTGCGCGGCGCAGGGCGGCGGCATAGGCTTGATCGTCCGGCGTCGGGCCGACAATCAGCAGCGCCCGTTGCCATTTACGCAGCACCAGAAACTGCACCAGTGCATCGGCGAGCATCGCCCGGCTCGGCAAGGTGTGCAGCACGTTGGGCAGGCAATCGGTGGTGCGCAGACTGTCATCGGCACTGCCGGCGTTGAACAGCAGACTGTCGGGCAGTGCCGCACTCAACTGGCGCAGGCTGGCCGCGGGGGCATTGACCACGAACAGGCGCAGGCCTTGTTCATGTTGCGTCTTGGCCGCATCGAGCAAAGCTTCGGGGCTGTCGACGCTGGCGCTGACCAGGCTGTAGCCGTGGTTGAGAAAGCGCCCGGTGCTGTTGCTGTCGATGATCGCCAGTTCGGCGCCGCGCAGCCCGGCATCGGTGGGTTCGGGGATAACGTTCGACAGCAACGGACCCGGATCGGGGCGGTAACCCAGGTAGCCGATTCGCACCTGCAGGGGCGCATCGGCGGCCTGGCTTCGGGTGGCCAGGCCGGCGGCGCAAACAATCGCCAGCAGGTAGATCAGGGCGTAAGGGGCAAGCTGGCGCATAAGGTTCTCCATGAACGTTAGCGCCAGCATAGGAAGCCTGTGGTGCCGTGAAAATATGCAGAAAGTACCGGTGGCGTCCATCCAGCGCCTTACTACCAAGGAAGTAGGCGGCGACCACCAAAGCAGCATGGGGTGAGTGCGGCGCCGTTTCTAAGATGGCTGCCATAGCCTCAGCCAAGAGGTTCTGCGTGCAATCCAGAGGGCATAACAATGACAACAAAACGCAACGCCTTGCTCATCACCGGACTGTTGGCCGGTCTTATCGGCGCGGGCTCCGCCTGGGCCCACGGCAATGTGGTGCCGCAGGCCGTCGCCACCCAGGGCCTGACCCCGATCAAGGATGCGGGGGTGCAACTCGATGCTGATGGCTGGGCCGCGGTGAACCCGTATCGCGCCGCGCCGGAACACGACAAGGCGGTGGAGATCGGTGCGTCTGCCTACAACCAGAACTGCGCGGCCTGTCACGGCCTGGAAGCCAAGTCCGGTGGCATCGCCCCGGACTTGCGCATGCTGGATGTCGGCGAGGCGGGCGATGAATGGTTCGTCGAGCGTGTGCGCCATGGCGCGGTACGTGACGGTCGAGTGTACATGCCGAAAATGGCGGATTACCTGAGTCAGGAAGCCCTGTGGGCCGTACGCACTTATCTGGATACCGTGCGCGTCGAGGAGTGACCCATGCGTCTGCTGGCGGTGTTGGTCTGCGCGCTGTCGCTGTGTTTGCAGGTGGTGCACGCGCAGGTACGCAACTACGACGAAATGATCGCCGCCGGTGAGTTGAAGGTGGCGGTCTACAAGGACTTTGCCCCCTACAGCTTTGAGCGTAACGGGCAGCCTCGCGGCGTCGATGTCGAGCTCGCCGAAGCGTTGGCCAAGGCGCTCGGCGTGCGCCTGACGCTGATCTGGGCGCCGGCCGGGGAAAAGCTCGACGACGACCTGCGCGATTACATCTGGCGTGCCAGTGCCTTGCACAACCAGCAACTGGCCGACCTGATGATGCGCGTTCCCTACGACCATGACTACGCGCAGAAGCGCAACGAGCTCGGAGAGCTGGTCAACGGCCATGTGGTGATGTTCGGACCGTACCAGACCGAACAATGGCAGGTGGCCTATGACCGCCGACGGCTGGACAAGGTGGCCAGCGTCGCGGTGTTCGAGCAGCACCCGATCGGCGTTGAGGTCGACAGCGTGCCGTCGTTCTACCTGACCTCGGTATTCAACGGCATGCTCGCCGGCAAGACCCATCACTATCCGGGTGTGCCCCAGGCATTTGCCGCGATGAAGGCCGGTGAGGTCGACGCGGTGATGGCCATGAGCGGCGAAATCGACTGGCAGGTGCATGAAGCAGCCGACCCACAAGTAGCACTGGCCGAGAACGCGTACCCGAACATGGGCAAACAGCTGTGGGAAATCGGCATGGCGGTGCATGAAAGCAACCGGCAATTGGCTTATGCCGTGGAAGAGGCCCTGGAAGGCCTGATCCGTGACGGCACGCTGAAGACCCTCTACGGTCATTACGGCCTGCGGTACGACGTGCCCGAGATGTATCAATAGGAGCAGGCGATGAAATGGCGAGGGAGTTGTCTGTTGGCCTGCTGGCTGAGCCTGGCCCCGCACGCGCACGCTATCGATCCCGGTAAGGACCCGGTGCCTTCAGTGATGTGGGCGTTCTATCACCAGCAATTGCTCGGCAATGCGCCGTTCGTTTTTGATGAACGGGTCAAGTTGCTCGCACCGCCGTTTGCCGAAGACGCCCGGCAGGTGCCGCTGGAAATCGACGCTCGGGCGTTCAAGGGCGATGTGGTGAGAATCCTCGCCTGGGCAGAGTTGAACCCGCTGCCGAAAATCGTCGACTTCCAGCCGCTGGGTTCGGTTTTACCCTGGCTGTCATTGCGCATTCGCATTGAGCAGGCAACGCCCTTGCGCGCAGCGGTGTTGACCCGCGACGGCGTGTGGCATGTCGGTTCAGCCCTGATCGACGCGGCGGGTGGCGGCTGCACCGCGCCAAGTGTGGTGCGCACTCAACCGGGCTGGGAGGAGCACATCGGCGAAGTGCTCGGCGGGCGCTATCCCCGGGACGGGTTCAGCCGCTTGCGTATGCAGATAGCCCACCCGATGGACAACGGCATGGTCAGCGGCATTCCGGAATTTTTCATCAACCATGCCGAGCTGCGCGACCACAACGAGCAAGTGCTGGCCCGGCTGGAGCTGTTTCCTGCCGTCAGTGAAAATCCCAGCCTGGCGTTCGATATCGAGGGGGCAGGGCAAACGCGGCTGTTGCTGCGGGACAACAGTGGCAATGAGTTCGATGCGTCGATCCCCTGACCCCAAGGAGCGTGGCATGCGCTGGATCCTGATGATGGTGTTAAGCGTCAGCCTGCCGGTCATGGCCGACCTGGAATACGTGCTCAAGCCCCGGCAGATCGCCGAGGACACCTGGCTGCTGGAGGGCAGTACCGACAATTTCGCCAAGACCAACGGCGGCAACATCGTCAATACCGCGTTCATCGTCACCGAGCGCGGCGTGGTGGTTATCGACACCGGCCCGTCGAAGCGCTACGGCGAAGCGATGCGCAAGGCGATTGCCAGCACCACTGATAAACCGGTGATCGAGGTCTTGCTGACCCATCACCACCCGGACCATGTGCTGGGCAATCAGGCCTTCAGTGACGTGCCGATCGGCGCTTTGGCCGGCACCACCGAGCTGTTGCATCGGCAAGGCGATGCCATGGCCGAGAACATGTACCGGATGGTCGGCGACTGGATGCGCGGTACCGAAGTGGTATTGCCGACGCTGACGCTGACCCCTGGTGTGAAAAGTTTTGGGAATCATGATCTGCGCTTGCTGAGCCTGGGTGGGCATACGGGCGCGGATCTGGCTATTCTCGACCAGCGAACCGGTGTGCTGTTTGCCGGGGACCTGGTGTTTTATCAGCGGGCATTGACCACGCCCAACAGTCCCGGGCTGTCGGTATGGCTGGCGGACATCGCCGCCCTCCAGAGCTTGCCCTGGACACACGTCGTGCCGGGCCATGGACCGGTGGCGAGCGATCGACAACCCTTCGAGCAAATGCGCGATTACCTGAACTGGCTCGATCAGCTCATGCGCGACGGTGCCGCCAATGGCCACGACATGGCGGAGATGATCCGCAGCCCCATCCCTGAACGCTTCGCCGGGATCAACCTGAGCCGTTATGAACTGATCCGCAGCGTCAGCCATCTGTACCCGCGCTACGAGCGCGCACAAATGCCCCGTGTCGATTCCGCCTCGAATAACAGGCAATGATCGTTCCCACGCTCCCGCGTGGGAACGATCAGTCAGCACTCATCTCCTCCGAACCTGTACCAAGGAACTAGAAATCTCCACATTGCGGCCAATTGTGGCCAGGGCGGCGGCGCCCAAGAATCTGCACCAGACCGGGAAAATTTCCCGGGCATAACAAAAATCCGCAGAGGAAGCCGTCATGACCCAACCCGCACGTCGCCAGCCCTTCGTCTTGAGCCTGCTGCTCAGTGCCATGCTGTTGTCCGGCCAGGCCTTGGCCGGGGTTTCCGACCAGGACATTCTCCAGGACCCAAAGAACCCGGAGCAGGTCGTGACCAACGGCCTGGGCGTTCAGGGGCAGCGCTACAGCCCGCTGGATATTCTCAACGTTGACAACGTCAAGGAGCTGCGGCCGGCCTGGGCGTTCTCCTTCGGCGGAGAAAAACAGCGTGGCCAGCAAGCGCAGCCGATGGTCAAGGACGGCGTGATGTACCTGACCGGCTCCTACTCGCGGGTGTTCGCCGTGGATGCACGCACCGGCAAAAAACTCTGGCAATACGATGCACGCCTGCCCGATGACATCCGCCCTTGCTGTGACGTGATCAACCGTGGCGTTGCGCTGTACGGCGATCTGGTGATTTTCGGCACCCTCGATGCCAAACTCGTGGCGTTGAACAAGGACACCGGCAAGGTGGTCTGGAGCAAGAAAGTCGCCGACCACAAGGAAGGGTATTCGATCAGTGCCGCGCCGCTGGTGATCAATGGCAAGCTGATTACCGGCGTGGCCGGCGGCGAGTTCGGCGTTGTGGGCAAGATCGAAGCCTACGATCCGAAAAATGGTCAGTTGTTGTGGTCGCGGCCAACGGTCGAAGGCCACATGGGCTACGTCTACAAGGACGGCAAAGCGGTGGAGAACGGCATCTCTGGCGGCGAGGCGGGCAAAACCTGGCCTGGCGACCTCTGGAAAACCGGCGGTGCCGCCCCCTGGCTCGGCGGTTATTACGACCCGGAAACCAACTTGCTGCTTTTTGGCACCGGTAACCCGGCGCCGTGGAACTCGCACCTGCGCCCTGGCGACAACCTCTACTCTTCGTCGCGCCTGGCGCTCAACCCGGACGACGGCACCATCAAGTGGCACTTCCAGAGCACACCCCACGACGGTTGGGACTACGACGGCGTGAACGAGCTGGTGTCGTTCAACTACAGCGAAGGCGGCAAGGAAATCAAGGCAGCGGCCACTGCCGACCGAAACGGTTTCTTCTACGTGCTCGACCGCACCAACGGCAAATTCATCCGTGGCTTCCCGTTCGTGGACAAGATCACCTGGGCCACCGGCCTGGATAAGGACGGCCGGCCGATCTACAACGAAGCCAGCCGTCCCGGCGCCCCGGGTTCCGAAGCCAAGGGCAGCTCGGTGTTCGTTGCGCCGGCGTTCCTCGGTGCGAAAAACTGGATGCCGATGGCTTATAACAGAGACACCGGACTGTTCTATGTGCCGTCCAACGAATGGGGTATGGACATCTGGAACGAAGGCATCGCCTACAAGAAAGGCGCGGCGTTCCTCGGCGCCGGTTTCACCATCAAACCTTTGAACGAAGACTATATCGGCGTGCTGCGGGCCATCGATCCGAAAACCGGCAAGGAAGTCTGGCGTCACAAGAACTACGCGCCGCTGTGGGGCGGCGTGCTGACCACCAAGGGCAACCTGGTGTTCACCGGCACGCCTGAAGGTTTCCTGCAGGCGTTCAACGCCAAGACCGGCGAAAAGGTCTGGGAATTCCAGACCGGCTCCGGCGTGCTCGGCTCGCCCGTGACCTGGGAAATGGACGGCGAACAGTACGTCTCGGTGCTCTCCGGCTGGGGCGGCGCGGTACCGCTGTGGGGCGGCGAAGTGGCCAAGCGCGTGAAGGACTTCAACCAGGGCGGCATGCTCTGGACGTTCAAGTTGCCCAAAGACCTGGTCGCCAAGCACTGATCGCTGCAATTGATCGTTCCCACGCTCTGCGTGGGAAAGCAGCCCGGGACGCTCTGCGTCCCAAAAGCCGAACGCGGAGCGTCCGTTGAGGCATTCCCACGCGGAGCGTGGGAACGATCACCTACTACCAAATAACGAGAGTCCCTCCTGCCAACGATGCATTCGTCTGGCACGCGGGGCTCTCTAGTATCGGCTCATCGTCTGTCAGTACGACAGGCATCGACCCAGACAGAGGCCCACCATGATCTACGCACAACCCGGAACCCCAGGCGCCGTCATTACCTTCAAACCGCGCTACGGCAATTTCATCGGCGGCGAGTTCGTCGCGCCGATCAATGGCGAATACTTCACCAACACCTCGCCGGTCAACGGTGAAGTGATCGCCGAGTTCCCGCGTTCCAGCGCCGCCGACATCGAAAAAGCCCTCGACGCCGCCCATGCTGCTGCTGATGCCTGGGGCAAGACCTCGGCCCAGGACCGTTCCCTGGTATTGCTGAAAATCGCCGACCGCATCGAACAGAACCTCGAGGTCCTGGCCGTCACCGAAACCTGGGACAACGGCAAGGCCGTGCGCGAAACTTTGAACGCCGACGTGCCGCTGGCGGCCGACCACTTCCGCTACTTCGCCGGCTGCATTCGCGCCCAGGAAGGCGGGGCGGCGGAAATCAACGAACTGACCACGGCCTATCACTTCCACGAACCGCTGGGCGTGGTCGGGCAGATCATTCCGTGGAACTTTCCGCTGCTGATGGCCGCCTGGAAACTTGCCCCGGCACTGGCCGCCGGCAACTGCATCGTGCTCAAGCCTGCCGAACAGACGCCGCTGTCGATCATGGTCTTCGCTGAGCTGATCGCTGACCTGCTGCCCGCGGGCGTACTGAACATCGTCCAGGGTTTCGGGCGCGAAGCGGGCGAAGCGCTGGCCACCAGCAAGCGCATCGCCAAGATCGCCTTCACCGGCTCGACCCCGGTGGGCGCGCACATCATGCATTGCGCCGCCGAGAACATCATCCCGTCCACCGTCGAACTGGGCGGCAAGTCACCGAACATCTTCTTCGAAGACATCATGAACGCCGAGCCGGCGTTCATCGAAAAAGCTGCCGAAGGCCTGGTGTTGGCATTCTTCAACCAGGGCGAGGTTTGCACCTGCCCGTCCCGGGCACTGGTGCAGGAATCGATCTACGAGCCGTTCATGGCCGAAGTGATGAAGAAGATCGTCAAGATCAAGCGCGGCAACCCGCTGGACACCGAGACCATGGTCGGCGCCCAGGCGTCCGAGCAGCAATACGACAAGATTCTCTCGTACCTGACCATTGCCCAGGAGGAGGGCGCTGAATTGCTCACCGGCGGTGCGGCCGAGCGTCTGGAGGGCGACCTGTCCAGCGGTTACTACATCCAGCCGACCCTGCTCAAGGGCCACAACAAGATGCGCGTGTTCCAGGAAGAAATCTTCGGCCCGGTGGTGGGCGTGACGACCTTCAAGGATGAAGCCGAGGCCCTGGCGATTGCCAACGACAGTGAGTTCGGCCTCGGCGCCGGCCTGTGGACCCGCGACATCAACCGCGCCTATCGCATGGGTCGGGCGATCAAGGCCGGTCGGGTGTGGACCAACTGCTACCACCTGTACCCGGCGCACGCCGCGTTCGGTGGCTACAAGAAGTCCGGCGTCGGTCGCGAGAACCACAAGATGATGCTCGATCACTATCAGCAGACCAAAAACCTGCTGGTGAGCTACGACATCAATCCGCTGGGTTTCTTCTGATCCCACACGAAACCGTGTAACGGTCATCGCGGGCAAGCCTTGCTCCTACAGGATCGCACACTACCTGTAGGAGCAAGGCTTGCCCGCGATTTGGCCGTCTCTGACACCCCGCGCACCCCCTACCAAATCACCCCGCCAACTCCTTCGAAAGTAGCATTCGGGCACTCAACGCCCCATGCATTAATGGCTCTACCGGAATCACCCGGCACAAGAAGAGGAATGACCCATGTGGACTAAACCCGCGTTTACCGATCTGCGCATTGGCTTCGAAGTGACGATGTATTTCGCCAACCGTTGATTGACCACCCGGCCAGCCGCTGTGTTGGCCGGGCCTGCCTTCCGGAGCATCCGCCATGCATATCCGCGTTCTTGGTTCCGCCGCTGGCGGAGGTTTCCCGCAGTGGAACTGCAACTGCCGCCAGTGCGCCGGTGTGCGCGATGGCAGCTTGCGGGCGCAGCGTCGTACGCAGTCGTCGATTGCCTTGAGTGACGACGGTGTGGAGTGGGTACTGTGCAATGCGTCACCGGACATCCGCGCGCAACTCGAGAGTTTTGCCCCGATGCAACCGGCACGGCGCCTGCGTGACAGCGCCATCGCCGGCATCGTCCTGCTGGACAGCCAGATCGACCATTGCACCGGTTTGCTCAGCCTGCGCGAAGGCTGCCCGCATGACGTGTGGTGCACCGAGCGCGTGCATCGGGACCTGAGCAGCGGTTTCCCGTTGTTCACCATGCTTGAGCACTGGAACGGCGGTTTGCACTGGCAACCGCTGAGCCTCGATCGCCAGCCGTTCCATATTCCGGCCTGCGGGCATTTGCGATTTCACGCGATACCGCTGGTGAGCAATGCGCCGCCGTACTCGCCCAATCGTGGCAACCCGCAACCGGGCGATACCATTGGCCTGTTCATCGAAGATGTGCGCAGCGGCGCCTCGTTGTTCTATGCGCCGGGCCTTGGCCAGATTGACGATGAAGTCCTGGGCTGGATGCAACGTGCCGATTGCCTGCTGCTGGACGGCACCCTGTGGCGCGACGACGAGATGCTTATCTGCGAAGTTGGCCAGAGCCTGGGCAGCGACATGGGGCACCTCCCGCAAAGCGGCCCCGGGGGGATGCTGGACGTGCTGGAGGGTTTCAACCGCCAGCGCAAGGTGCTGATCCACATCAACAACACCAACCCGATCCTTGATGAAGACTCGGCCGAGCGGGCTTTGCTGGAGCGGCGGGGGATTGAAGTGGCTTATGACGGCATGAGTATTGAGCTGTAGCGAAGGACGCCTTCGCGGGCAAGCCCGCTCCCACAGGGTTCGGCAGTGTCCACAAAACCTGTGGCAGCGGGCTTGCCCGCGAAGAGGCCGGAACAGACACCGAAGATTCCCGGAGACCCGCAATGACCGACACACCCATGTCCCCCAGCGAGTTCGAAGCCGCCCTGCGTGCCAAGGGCGCCTACTACCACATCCACCATCCATTCCATCAAGCCATGTACGCCGGCCGCGCCAGCCGCGAGCAGATCCAGGGTTGGGTCGCCAATCGTTTCTATTATCAGGTCAACATCCCGCTCAAAGACGCCGCGATTCTCGCCAATTGTCCGGACCGCGACGTGCGTCGGGAATGGCTGCAACGGATTCTCGACCACGATGGCGTTCCCGGCAGCGAGGGCGGTATCGAAGCCTGGTTGCGTCTTGGCGAAGCGGTAGGTTTGGATCGCGAGCAAATCCTGTCCCAGGAATTGGTGCTGCCTGGCGTGCGTTTTGCGGTGGACGCCTACGTCAATTTCGCCCGTCGCGCCTGTTGGCAGGAAGCGGCCAGCAGTTCATTGACCGAGTTGTTCGCGCCACAGATCCATCAATCGCGGCTCGACGCCTGGCCGACCCATTACCCGTGGATCGACACCGCCGGCTATGACTATTTTCGCACGCGCTTGAGCCAGGCCAGACGCGATGTCGAACACGGGTTGCGCATCACGCTGACGCACTACGTGACCGCCGAGGGGCAGCAACGGATGCTGCAGATCCTGCAATTCAAGCTCGACGTGCTGTGGAGCATGCTCGATGCCATGAGCATGGCCTACGAGCTCGAACGCCCGCCGTATCACACGGTCACCGACGATAAGGTCTGGCACCGGGGGATCGCGTTGTGAACCTGATCAACCGTCAGCAGTCACCCGCCCTGCGTCGGGGTTTTCGCCTGCAATGGGAGCCCCGACAGGACTGCCACGTGCTGCTTTATCCCGAAGGCATGATCAAGCTCAACGCCAGTGCCGGGCAGATTCTCAACCTGGTGGATGGTCAACGTAGCGTGGCGGCGATCATCGAACAACTGAGTGCGAACTTCCCCGGCGTACCCGGAATCGACGAAGACGTGCTGGCGTTTCTGGAGGTGGCCCATGCGCAGTTCTGGATCGAATGAGGCGCTTCCCGGACCGCCCTTGTGGCTGCTCGCCGAACTGACCTATCGCTGCCCGCTGCAATGTCCTTATTGCTCCAACCCACTGGATTTTGCCCGGCACGGCGAGGAGCTGAGCACGCAAGAATGGATTCGTGTGTTCCGCGAAGCGCGGGACATGGGCGCCGCGCAATTGGGCTTTTCCGGCGGTGAACCCTTGGTGCGCCAGGACCTCGCTGAACTGATCAAGGCCGCCCGGGACATGGGCTACTACACCAACCTGATCACCTCCGGTATCGGCCTGACCGAGCAGAAAGTTCGCGACTTCAAGATCGCCGGGCTGGATCACATCCAGATCAGCTTCCAGGCGGCCGACGAAGCGGTGAACAACATGCTCGCCGGCTCGCACAAGGCCTTTGCCCAGAAGCTCGCCATGGCCCGTGCGGTGAAAGCCCAGGGCTATCCGATGGTGCTGAACTTCGTCACCCATCGGCACAACATCGACCGGATCGCGCAGATCATCGAGCTGTGCCTGGAGCTGGAGGCGGACTTTGTCGAATTGGCCACCTGCCAGTTCTACGGCTGGGCGGAACTCAACCGCGTCGGCCTGCTGCCCACCCGCGAGCAATTGCAGCGCGCCGAGCGCATCACTAACCAATACCGTGAACGCCTTGAAGCCCAGGGCCACCCGTGCAAGCTGATTTTCGTCACCCCGGACTATTACGAAGAACGTCCCAAAACCTGCATGAACGGCTGGGCCAACCTGTTTCTCGACATCACCCCGGATGGCACGGCCTTGCCCTGTCACAGCGCCCGACAATTGCCGGTAGCGTTTCCCAACGTGCGCGAACACAGCATCGCGCACATCTGGAACGACTCCTTCGGTTTCAATCGTTTTCGCGGCGATGACTGGATGAAAGAGCCATGCCGCTCCTGCGATGAAAAGCACAAGGACCTGGGCGGCTGCCGTTGCCAAGCCTTCATGCTGACCGGCGATGCGAGCAATGCCGACCCGGTGTGCAGCAAGTCGCCGCATCATGGGGTGATTCTCAAGGCCCGCGAAGAAGCCGAAACGTCGGGGGTGGGGATCGAGCACCTGACGTTGCGCAATGCGAAAGCTTCACAGCTGATCTACCGCGGCTAGCCTGGCGAGCGTCATGCTGTTCACTTAAGGACAAACACCCGTGGCGAGGGAGCTTGTCGGATCGCCGCACCGTCCCACTGGACTGCGCAGCAGTCCCTTTTAGGGCCGCTTCGCGCCCCAGCGGGAGAAAGCTCCCTCGCCACAAGGGTGCGAACGTTCTTTTAGGTGAACAGCATGACCCTACAGGGGTGCGGCGGTGAGTCCGGATGGGCTACCCATTGGTCTGATTGCATTCGCAGCTGGATGGTTTAGTGTGGTTTGTACTTTCCAAAACAATAAAAACAGGCTTTCAAATGAGCCAGAGTCTCAACCAGCTGCGTAAATTCGTTTCGCCTGAAATCATCTTCGGTGCCGGCAGTCGGCATAGCGTCGGTAACTACGCCAAGACCTTTGGTGCGCGCAAGGTGCTGGTGGTCAGCGATCCCGGTGTAATTGCCGCCGGCTGGGTTGCCGATGTCGAAGCCAGCCTGCAAGCGCTGGGCATCGAATACTGCCTTTACAGTGACGTCTCACCCAACCCTCGGGTCGAAGAAGTCATGCTCGGCGCCGAAATGTACCGGGAAAACCACTGCGACGTGATCGTTGCCGTCGGAGGTGGCAGCCCGATGGACTGCGGTAAAGGCATCGGCATTGTGGTTGCCCATGGTCGCAGCATCCTCGAGTTCGAGGGCGTCGACACCATTCGCGTGCCCAGCCCGCCGCTGATCCTGATTCCGACCACCGCCGGCACGTCGGCGGACGTCTCGCAATTCGTGATCATTTCCAACCAGCAGGAGCGCATGAAGTTTTCCATCGTCAGCAAAGCCGTGGTGCCAGACGTTTCGCTGATCGACCCGGAAACCACCCTGAGCATGGACCCGTTCCTGTCGGCCTGTACTGGTATCGACGCGTTGGTGCATGCCATCGAAGCCTTCGTGTCCACCGGCCATGGGCCGCTGACCGATCCGCATGCGCTGGAGGCCATGCGCCTGATCAATGGCAACCTGGTGCAGATGATCGCCAACCCGGGTGACATCGCATTGCGCGAGAAAATCATGCTGGGCAGCATGCAGGCCGGGCTGGCGTTCTCCAACGCCATCCTCGGTGCGGTGCATGCGATGTCCCACAGCCTCGGCGGCTTTCTCGATCTGCCCCATGGCCTGTGCAACGCGGTGCTGGTCGAGCATGTCGTGGCGTTCAATTACAACTCGGCGCCGGACCGTTTCAAGGTGATCGCCGAAACCCTGGGCATCGATTGCCGCGGCTTGAATCACCGGCAGATCTGTGGGCGTCTGGTCGAACACCTGATCGCCCTCAAACATGCCATCGGTTTTCACGAAACCCTCGGTTTGCATGGGGTCAGGACTTCGGACATTCCGTTCCTGTCACAGCATGCGATGGACGATCCCTGCATCCTGACCAACCCTCGCGAGTCCAGCCAGCGTGATGTCGAGGTTGTCTATGGCGAAGCCCTCTGACGAGCAGCAACGGGCGCTGGCCGGATTGCTCGGGCTGGGCAGCCATTCAGCGCGCAAGAGCCACTACCCGGAACTCGCCGCGCGTCTGGACGAGCTGGAGGCGGAGCGTAATCGCTACAAATGGCTGTTCGAAAACGCCGTCCACGGGATCTTCCAGGCCAGCCTGCATGATGGCATGCGCGCCGCCAACCCGGCCTTGGCGCGCATGCTCGGCTACCAGAACCCACAGGAAGTGCTGTTTTCCCTGAGCGATCTGGCCAGTACCCTGTTCGTTGACGGCGCGCAGGAGCTGGAGAACATCGGCGAAATTCTCCGGCACCAAAGCAGTCTGCACGGCTATGAAACCCGGTTGCGGCGCAAGGATGGCAGTCATCTCGATGTCTTGATGAACTTGCTGCTCAAGCCTGGGCAGGAGGGACTGGTGGAGGGCTTTGTCGCTGACATCACCGAGCGCAAGTTGGCCCAGCAACATTTACAGCAACTCAATGACGAATTGGAACGACGGGTCACTGCGCGAACCGATGAGTTGCTCGAAGCCAACCGAAACCTTCAGCAGCAAATCACCCAGCGCAAGCAGATCGCCAAGGCCTTGCGCGACGCCCGCGATGCCGCCGAGGCCGCCAATCACAGCAAGGACAAGTACCTCGCCGCCGCCAGCCACGACCTGTTGCAACCGCTGAATGCTGCGCGGTTGCTGATTTCGACCTTGCGCGAGCGCACATTGCCGGAAGCCGAGCAGGTGCTGGTGGAGCGCACTCACCAGGCCCTGGAAGGGGCCGAGGACCTGCTGACCGATCTGCTCGACATTTCCCGGCTCGATCAGGCGGCGGTGAAACCAGACGTCGCCGCGTATCGCCTCGATGAACTGTTCGGGCCGCTGGTGTCGGAGTTCCAGTCGGTCGCGCAGGCGGCAGGCTTGAACCTGCGAGTGCACCACGTTGATTGCGCCATCAGCACCGATTTGCGCCTGATGACGCGGATCCTGCGAAACTTCCTCAGCAACGCCTGCCGCTACACCGATGAAGGCAGCATTTTGCTGGGCGCTCGGCGCCGCGGCGAAAGGTTGCGCGTGGAGGTTTGGGATACCGGACGCGGCATCGCTGCCGATCGGCTCGATTCGATTTTCCTCGAGTTCAATCAGCTGGACGTCGGCCGTGCTGCCGACCGCAAGGGCGTGGGCCTGGGGCTGGCGATCGTTGAGCGTATCGCCAAGATCCTTGGCTACAAAGTCGATGTGCATTCGGTGCCGGGCCGCGGTTCGATGTTCAGCATCGAGGTGCCGCTGTCCGATGAAGTTCCGTTACCGGTGAGTCAGGCAGTGCCGCTGCCTGGCACTGGCAACCCGTTGCCGGGACGCCGTCTGCTGGTGCTGGACAATGAAGTGAGTATTCTCCAAAGCATGAGCGCACTGCTCGGGCAGTGGGGCTGTGATGTGGTGATCGCCACCGATGAAGCGTCGGCGCTGGCGGCGTTGCAGGGGCGGGCGCCGGAATTGATTCTGGCGGACTATCACCTTGATCACGGGGTGGTCGGCTGTGACGTGGTGCGGCATTTGCGCGAGCATTTCCAGCACAACATTGCGGCGGTGATCATCACGGCAGACCGCACCGACCATTGTCGGCGGGCATTGCAGCGACTCAACGCACCGTTGCTGAACAAACCGGTGAAGCCCGGCAAGTTGCGGGCGGTATTGAGTCAGCTACTGGGCTAGTGCTACTGGAGCGCTCGATATTGCAGGCTGAAAGCCAATTGCGCGGTTTGACCTTGCTCCAGCAAGCGTAATCCCGGCCTACCGGGCAGATGATGTGCGTTGACGGGATGGCTGACTGGTTCGATACAGAAAAAGTCCAGGCCGACGGGGCAGTACAGCAGGTAATAACTGCTGTCGGTGGCCTGGCATTCCAGCTCATAACCGAGGTCCGGTTGCTGGATCAGGCAGCGCCCATCCCATTCGCAGAAGCCATTGTCGACCAGGGTTTCGGGCAACGCGTTGAGTTGCTGGAAGTCCCATTGTGAGGGTACTGAGCCCAAGTGGGTCGGCAATTTCGTCGAATCGCAGAACCACACCTGGCGAGCCGGCGCCAGCAACCGGGTGTTGGCGGTGCGCGGCAGATACGGATGCAGCCCAAGACCATGCCAGACGGCTTGTTCGGCCTGATGCGTCACGCTCAGTTCAATGCTCAGCTTGCCATCGTCCAGATGGAAGCGCTGACGGGCGCAGTAGGCAAAAGGGCAGGCGCTGTCGAGTTGCAGGACCACTTCATTGGCGGTTGACGAAACCACCTGCCACGGTTGCTGCCAGGCACTGCCATGAATCGGCAGCGGATCGGTGAGGCTGTTGGGTGTCAGGGCGAGCCAGCCATCGGGGCAGTCGAAACCGCCTTCGGCAATCCGGTTCGACCAGGGCACCAGAGGAAAACAGCCCAGTTTGCCGGGCAAGCCGGTATTGAGGGCGTGAGCGTCGGCGTGGCGCAACAACGGTTGACCCGTGCTGCGCACGGTCCAATTTACAATGCTGCCGCCCAGTTCAGGGGCGAGGGTGAGGCGGGTGAACGGGTCTTCGAGTTCGAGCAGGGTTGGCGACATGGTAACCAGCTGTAGAAATGTTGGACGGGACAACAATGAAATCCTCTGTAGAAGCACGGCTTGCCGGCGACGGCATGCGTGAGATCGCTATCGCCGGCAAGCTGTGCTCCTGCAGGACAAGGATTACAACACCAAATGCGGCAACCACAGCGACAGCGCAGGAATGTACGTCACGGCCATCAGCACCAGGAACAATACGCCGTAGAACGGCAGCAGTGCCTTGACGGTCGATTCGATACTGACTTTACCCACGGCCGACCCCACAAAGAGTACCGCACCCACCGGCGGTGTTATCAATCCGATCCCCAGGTTCACCAACATGATCATGCCGAACTGTACCGGGTCCACGCCAATGCCGAGGATCACTGGCATCAGGATCGGCGTCAGGATCAGGATCAGCGGCGCCATGTCCATCACGGTGCCCAGCAACAGCAACATGACGTTGATGCACATCAGGATCACGTAACGGTTGTCCGACAGGGTCAGGAACATCGTGGTGATTTTCGCCGGGATCTGCATCAGCGTCATGATGTAGCCGAAGCTGGCGGCAAAGCCAATCAGGATCATCACGATCGAAATCGTGCGCACCGTGCGGTGCATCAGTTTCGGCAGTTCGCTCCACTTGTAGTCACGGTAGATGAACATGGTCACGAAGAATGACCACAGCACGGCGATGGCCGCCGACTCGGTCGCGGTGAAAATCCCCGAGAGAATGCCGCCAAGGATGATCACCATCGCCATCAGGCCCCACAGCGCTTCGCCGCAGATCTTCAGCGCTTCGCGCATCGGAATGACTTCGCCCTTGGGGTAGTCGCGTTTCTTGGCGAAGATCAGGCACAGCACCATCAGGCACGCGCTCATCAGCAGGCCCGGCACCACACCGGCCATGAACAACGAGGCAATCGACACCGTGCCGCCAGCCGCCAGCGAGTAGAGCACCGAGTTGTGGCTAGGTGGGGTCAGCAGGGCTTGTACCGAACCGCTGACGGTGACCGCCGTGGCGAATTCACGGGGATAGCCGCGACGCTCCATCTCTGGAATCAGTACCGAACCGACCGAAGCGGTGTCCGCCACCGAAGAACCGGAGATCGCCCCGAAGAAGGTCGAGGCCATGATGTTGACCAGCGACAAGCCGCCGCGCACGAAACCCACCAGCACACCGGCGAACGCAACCAGGCGGCGGGACATGCCGCCCTCTGCCATGATCGCGCCGGCCAGTACAAAAAACGGAATCGCCAGCAGGGAGAATTTGTTCACGCCCCCGGCCACTTGAATCATCAGTGCCTGGAACGGAATGTCGATCCAGAATGCGCCGATCAGCGCAGAGAGCCCCAGCGCATAGGCTACAGGCATGCCGATCAGGATTAGCGCGATGAAACTGCCCAGCAGAATAAAAGCGTCCATTCAGGCAGCCCCTTCGTTTTCTTCAACGATGTCGAAACGCACGACCCGACGGTTGCTCTGGTCGCCGAGCAAGAGTTTTTCCAGGACAAAGATCAGCGTCAACACGCCGCCCACCGGAATTGGCATGTAGGTGATGCCCACACGCAGCGTCGGCAGGGCGCTCATGAACTGGTTCCACGTCGACAGACACAGCTTGGTGCCCCAGATCGCCATGAACAGGCTGATGGTGGCCATCAATAGTTGAGAAAACACCCCCACAGCCTTGCGCGTATTCGGTTGCATACGGTCAGTGAGCATCGCCACCGCCATGTGCGAACCGGAGCGGTAGCTGGCGGCGGCGCCGATGAAAGTGAACACCATCATCAGCAGAATCGCCGTAGGCTCAGGCCAGCTGGAGCCGGTGCCAAGCACATATCGGGCAAATACGCCCCAAGGGATGATCAGCGCAATGGCCAGAACGGAGAGCCCGGCGACCCAGATACAGGTCATGTAGAGCTTGTCATTGAAACGTAGCAGCAGATTCTTCATCGGGTTCCACCGTAACCGGGCGCGCACAGACCTACAGCTGCGTCTGTGGCGCCGGGCCTTTCTTGAATGCAGGGAGGGTTACTGAACGGCTTCGATGCGCTTGATCAGGTCGGCGTAAGGCGCGCCG
>NZ_RCOE01000133.1:0-10851 GCF_004321495.1 Pseudomonas sp. Sample_10 | reverse complement strand
TGCAAGCCGGCGCCACCACTTGGGTCGTGGCCGGAGAGACAGAGGACAACGGGGCAAGAGCTGTAGATATTCATGGTGCGCGAGCTTACCACCAAACATCTTTTTTCGGGTGTGGCGACATAATCTGCCGAGAGCGCTTGCTCTCGCTCGGCTGTGCAGCCGTCGTAGTGTTGTGCGATAGGGTGTCGCTGGCAGAATATTTCAGGGCTGCTTCGCAGCCCAGCGGGAGCAAGCTCCCTCGCCACAAATAGGTATCTGACCAAGTCAACAGCTCTATCTCAACAATCTTCGCTGGAACGCCCGTTCTAGAGCCTTTGCAGGAAATATTTCTGTAGTGCTCAAAGGCCATCAGCGGCTATGCTAGAGTGGATCCAAACAAATAACAGGCAACACCGGTTTTACGTCTACTCAAAAGGAATGGGGGGCTTCCTGACAGAACCGGACAGGCCACGCTGGGGCATAAATGCGCTATTTGCTGATGTTGCTGTTGTGTTTGCCCATTTTGGCGAACGCCGTCGAATTCGATGAGTTCACTCAAAGCCTTCCCCTGGGCCAATCCCTGCAAGTGTTTGAAGACGCGGACGGTCAGGCGAGCATTGCCCAGGTGCGCGCGCAAGCGGCGGCCGGCCACTTCCAGCCTCATGACAAAACTACGCTCAATGCCGGTTATTCGCGCTCGGTGTTCTGGCTGAAGATCGACCTGCAATACCGTCCGAGCAACCCGTCGGCGCAACGTACCTGGCTGCTGGAACTGGCCTATCCACCCCTCGATCACCTCGATCTGTATTTGCCCGATGCTGCCGGCGACTATCAGTTGGTCAGGCAGACGGGCGATGCCTTGCCGTTCTCCACTCGTGAGGTTCGCCAGAACAACTACCTGTTCAACCTGGACTTCACTCCCGGCCAGACGCAAACCGTTTACCTGCGCCTGCAAAGCCAGGGTTCGATCCAGGCGCCGGTCACGTTGTGGTCGAGCACCGCCTACCTCGAAGAGCAGCCTGTGCGACTTTATGTGCTGGGGCTGATTTACGGCGTGTTGCTGGGCATGCTGGTCTACAACCTGTTCATTTACCTCAGCGTGCGTGACACCAGTTACCTCTACTACATCTTCTATATCGCTTCGTTCGGCCTCTATCAGTTGTCGGTGAATGGCGCGGCTGTGCAGTATTTCTGGCCAGACTATCCCTGGTGGGCGAATGCCGCGACGCCGTTTTTCATTGGCTGCGCGGGGTTGTTCGGCAGTCAATTCGCGCGCAGTTTCCTGCAGACAGCCACCCACAGCCGCTGGCTTGACCGCATGCTGCTGGCGTTGGTGGCGTTCAGTGCGCTGGTGGTCGGGTTGTCGCTGATGACCAGTTACGCCCTGGCCCTGCGTCTGGCCACAGCGCTGGCATTGACCTTCACCGTCGTCATCTTTGCCGCAGGAATATTTGCCTGGCTGCGCGGGTTGCGGGTGGCGCGGTACTTCATCATTGCCTGGTCGGCATTTTTGCTCGGCGGTATCGTCAATACGATGATGGTGCTGGGGTATCTGCCGAACGTGTTCCTGACCATGTATTCCAGCCAGATCGGCTCTGCCATCGAGGTGGCGCTTTTGTCCCTGGCCCTGGCAGACCGCATCAACGCCATGCGCGAACAGCAGGCGCAAACCCTGTTAGACGCGGGGCAAAAGCTTGAAGTGCTCAACCAGCAATTGGCTCACAGCAACAAGCTCAAGGACGAATTCCTCGCGACCTTGACCCACGAGTTGCGCACGCCGATGAATGGCGTGATCGGTTCGCTGGAGTTGATGCAAACCGTCGAGATGGACCCGGAGCTGGAGCAGTATCAGCAAACCGCTTCCGGGTCGGCGCGCGAAATGATGCGCATGGTCAACGGCATCCTGACCCTGACCGAGTTGCAGGCCGGCAAGCTCAAGGCGACGCCGTCGACCTTCAGTTTGCGCGGCGTGGTCGAGGCGTTGCGTGTGCAGTTCGAGGGCAATGCGTCGAGCAAGTCGCTGGACTTCAAGGTCGATGTGGCGCCCGGTGTGCCTGATCGTTTGCACGGTGACAGCGCCAAGCTGGCGCAATGCCTGGAATGCCTGCTGGATAACGCCATCAAGTTCACCCGGGTGGGCGGGCTGGCATTGCGGGTGTCCGGGAAGACGGTCAAGCCCGAACGGTTGGCGTTGTCGTTTGCGGTGATCGACACCGGTATCGGTTTCACCGATCTGGGTGAGGCGACAATGTACCAGCGCTTTTTCCAGCTCGACGGATCGATGACCCGTGAATACGGTGGTCTCGGGGTCGGCCTGGCGATCTGTCGGCAACTGGTCGAATTGCTTGGCGGTCGACTGACTCACCGTTCGGAGCCGGGGCGTGGCAGTCGCTTCCAGCTCGATGTCGAGTTCGAAGTGCCGGCGACAGAGCGTCCTTCAACACCTGCCAAGGCCCCGGATCTCGCGCGTCTGCGGCTGCCGCAGGACTGCACGGTGCTGTTGGTCGATCACAACAACGTCAATCAACTGGTGATGCGTGGCATGTTGCTCAAGCTCGGATTTCGGGTGCGCACCGCAGACAGCGGCAGCTCCGCGCTGGATTTTCTGCAACGAGAAACCGTTGATGCCGTGTTGCTCGATCATGAGTTGCAGCCGATGGACGGCGTATCTGTCTGCTGCCAGATCCGCGCTTTGCCGGGTTGCTCGCAGTTGCCGGTTTTCCTGATTGCCCAAGGTGTGGATCGCGAGCGTTGCCCGACCGGTGCGTTGATTGATTACCTGAGCAAACCGGTGAAATTCGAAGACTTGCAGGTGGCGCTCTACCGCCGGGTGCTCTGTTCGCAACAGGGCGAAAGCGCCGACAGTTAGGCAGATATGACACTTTTTTCAGCCGGGGGGCGGTGCTTAACTGAAATCCCTTGGCTGACCAAAGGAGCCCTGTCATGAACCTGCATCAGTTCGCCGAAACCCACGAAGTCACCAACCAGCCGCCGTCATTGGACGGTGCCAATCTGTATCGCATCGACTTGCCGTTACAGGAGTGGTCGCGGCGTTTCGGTGCCGGTTGGGCCGAGTCGCGTATCGATGCGTACGGTGCACTGGCCGGTGGACCGTTGATGGAAGCGGGGTTCCTGGCGAATCAGAACAAGCCACTGTTCAACAGTCATGATCGATACGGGCACCGCATCGATCTGGTGGAGTTCCACCCGGCTTACTACCAACTGATGCGCACGGCTGTCGAGCATGGCTTGACCTCATTGCCTTGGGCGCATCCACAGTCCGGCGCCCACGTGGCCCGTGCCTCCATGACGTATCTGCACAGTCAGGCCGAAGCCGGCAGCGGCTGCCCGCTGACCATGACATTCGCCAGTGTTCCGGCGCTGCGCCTACAGCCGGATTTGGCGGAAAAATGGCTGCCCAAGGTTCTGGCCACCGAATACGATCCGCGCAACGTCGGCATGGCCCACAAGGCCGGTGTCACCATCGGCATGGCAATGACCGAGAAACAGGGTGGCACCGATGTGCGCGCCAACACCACCAAAGCCTATCCGGTGGGCGCCAGTGGCCCGGGGCAGGCTTACGAACTGGTGGGGCACAAGTGGTTTTGCTCGGCGCCAATGTGCGATGCCTTCCTGACCCTGGCACAAACGGACAAGGGCCTGACCTGTTTCCTGCTGCCGCGCCATCGCCCGGACGACACGCGCAATCAGTTCTACATCCAGCGTTTGAAAAACAAGCTCGGCAACTGCTCCAACGCGTCCAGCGAGGTGGAATTCCGTGGCGCCCTGGCGTGGATGGTCGGCGAAGAGGGCCGTGGCGTGCCGACGATCATCGAAATGGTTGCCATGACCCGGTTCGATTGCATGGTCGGTTCCAGCGCCTTGATGCGCCAGGCACTGACCCAGGCCAGTCATCACTGCGCTCATCGCTCGGTGGGCGGCAAGCTGCTCAGTGAGCAGCCGTTGATGCAAAACGTGCTGGCCGATTTGGCGCTGGAGAGCGAAGCGGCGCTGGCGTTGAGTTTGCGCATGGGCCGGGCGCTGGATCATCTGAATGATTCCCGGGAAACCAAATTCGCTCGGCTGGTGACGGCCGTGGGCAAGTACTGGATCTGCAAGCGTGCGCCGGCCATGATCAACGAAGCCGCCGAATGCATGGGCGGTGCCGGTTATGTCGAAGACAGCATCTTGCCGCGCCTCTACCGCGAGGCGCCGGTCAATTCGACGTGGGAAGGTTCGGGCAACGTGCAGTGCCTTGACGTTTTGCGGGCGTTGTCCAAAGAACCGGGTGTGCTGGATGCGTTGTTCAGTGAATTGGGCGATGGGCATGGCGACAAGCGCCTGGCTGCGCACATTGATCAATTGCAGACGGCGTTCAAAGACACCAGCGACATTCAGTATCGTGCCCGGCAGTTGACCGAGGACATCGCGCTGGGAATACAGGCCAAATTGTTGCTGGAGGCGGGGAATTCGGCGGTCAGTGATGCGTTCATCGCCAGTCGCCTGAGTGGCGGTGGTCGGGTGTACGGCGCGCTGCCGCGAGGTCTGGATGTGGAGGCCATTGTCGCCCGCTCGACTCCACAAAATTACTAATCCCAACACCCCTCCTGTGGGAGCGGGCTTGCCCGCGATAGCGGTCTATCAGCCAACATTCCTGTTGAATGATAAATAGCAATCGCGGGCAAGCCCGCTCCCACAGGTTTTTTGTGTCTTTGGAAATTGTTGTGCAGCCAACACGCCACTGTTCCCGTGAAGCGACGATGCAGGCAAGATGAAGGTCTGCAAGTCAGAACACAGGATGCTGATCGTGACCGAAGCTTTTATTGTCGTTCAAACCGCCGAGCAAGCCGTGGATCGGCTTGCGCTTTTGCACAATCGTGCAACCACCGCGCTGAACCAGGCGCTCAAGCGTTATCTCAAGGATCGCGTCGAGCCCGATGCCGAGCAGCGTGCCCTGTTCCGTTATCCCGAATTACGCCTGACCTACCATTGCCAGGGCGAAGTCCCGCAGACCACCCGCGCCTACGCCAAGGTGCAATTGCCAGGCACCTACAGCGTTACCGTCACCCATCCGTCGGCGTTCCGAAAGTACCTGCTGGAACAACTGGTCCCGTTGATGCACGACTTCACCGTGACCGTCGAAGTCGGGGTCAGCGAGCAGAACATTCCTTATCCGTACGTGGTCGAGCAGGGCGATGAGCTGGCCGGTTCCGGCGTGACCGCTGCCGTGCTGGCGCGAGTGTTCCCAAGCACCGATCTGTCGGCCGCCACCGATGGCATTGCCGACGGCCTGTACGACTGGGAAAACACCCATCCGCTGCCGCTGGCCCTGTTCGACGCGGCGCGGGTGGATTTTTCCTTGCGCCGCCTGGTGCATTACACCGGCAGCGACTGGCGTCATGTGCAGCCGTGGATCCTGCTGACCAACTACCACCGTTATGTCGACCAGTTCATCGTCCATGGCCTGGAGCAGTTGCGCAACGATCCGCGTTTTGTGCGCATGGTATTGCCGGGCAACGTGATCATCGAAAAAAGCATGGACCACGGTGAAGCCTCGGCGATTGCTGCCGGCGTGGTCTGGCACCGTTACCAGATGCCGGCCTATCACCTGATCGCCAGCGACGGCCACGGCGTGACGCTGGTGAATATCGGTGTCGGCCCGTCCAACGCCAAGAACATCACCGACCATTTGGCCGTGCTGCGTCCGCATTGCTGGCTGATGATCGGCCATTGCGGCGGCTTGCGTCAGTCGCAAACGATCGGCGATTACGTGCTGGCCCACGCCTACATGCGCCGCGACGGGATTCTCGATCGCGTAGTGCCGCCGAACATTCCGATCCCGGCCCTGGCGGAAGTACAGATGGCCTTGCAACAAGCGGCGGCGAACATCACCGGCGAGAAGGGTGACGAGCTGAAGAAACGCCTGCGCACCGGCACCGTGTTGACCTACGACGACCGCAACTGGGAGTTGCGCTGGGCGCAGGAGCGGCCGCTGATCAACTTGTCCCGCGCCGTGGCGGTGGACATGGAAAGCGGCACCATCGCCGCTCAGGGTTATCGCTTGCGGGTGCCTTATGGCACGTTGCTCTGCGTCTCGGACAAACCCCTGCATAGCGAGATCAAGTTGCCAGGCTCGGCCAACGCCTTCTATGAACGCGCAGTCAGCCAGCACTTGAAGATCGGCATTGAAGCAGTCGATCTATTACGCACCGAACTCAACTCGCTGCACTCGCGCAAACTGCGCAGCTTCGACGAGCCGCCGTTCCGCTAACGGTTGGTCATGGTCATTTGGCGGTCAGGCCACTAGCATAGTGGGCCCTGACCGTTAGATGTTCTCTTCGCCATGTCTCGTCCTCCACGCCCCGTTTCCCGCCGCCCTGGCGCGAAGCCTTCGCCTTCAGCCCCGCGCCGTGTCGCCAAGGCGCCACCCGCCGAACCGAAGCTGATCCTGTTCAACAAACCGTTCGATGTGCTGACGCAATTCAGCGACGGCGAAGGGCGCGCGACACTCAAGGATTACATCGATATCCCCGGGATTTACCCGGCAGGGCGACTCGACCGCGACAGCGAAGGGTTGTTGCTGTTGACCAATGACGGCCAGCTTCAGGCACGGATCGCCGACCCGAAACACAAACTGGCCAAGACTTACTGGGTGCAGGTCGAGGGCGAGCCGAGCGCCGAGCAGTTGCAGCGCTTGCGTGACGGCGTTGAATTGAACGACGGCATGACCTTGCCCGCCGAGGCGCGGCAACTGGATGAGCCTGAGCTGTGGCCGCGCAACCCGCCGGTACGCTTTCGCAAAAGCGTGCCGACCCATTGGCTGGAGTTGGTGATTCGCGAAGGTCGCAACCGTCAGGTGAGGCGCATGACGGCAGCGGTCGGCTTGCCGACGTTGCGGCTGGTTCGGGTCAGGATCGGTGACTGGACGATCCAGGGGCTCGATCAGGGCCAGTGGAAGGAAGTGCCGGCGCGTTTATAAGGTGCCGGATTCGATCATGCCGATCACTACACTCTTGATCACGAACGCGGCCACGCCCAGGCCCAGCACGAAGAACAGGATGAACGAGCCGAAACGCCCGGCCTTGGATTTCTTCGCCAGATCCCAGACGATGAAACCCATGAAAATGATCAGGATGCTGACCAGTCCGGTCATCATCCACTCTTCGAATACTGCAGGATCCATCGAACTTCTCCAGCGCGGGCGAGGCTAAAAGGGCGCGGGGAGTATACGCCCGGCAGGCGGCGTGCAGTATGGGCCTGCGGCGGTGTGTCGCAGCTATTCATCGCCCGGCCCGGCCCCATCGCTGGCGAGCCAGCTCCCACAGTGTCTTGTGTTGATCACAATATTTTGTCCAACACAAAACCTGTGGGAGCTGGCTTGCCAGCGATTGCGTAATTAGCTGCGAAGATGAGTCAAAGGCAGTTCAGTGCTGTTCAACACCTGATTCAGCACGAAACTCGAGCGCACACTGGTCACGCCTTCAATCCGGGTCAAGTGACCGAGCAGCAGTTTCTGATAGTGATCCATGTCCGGCACCACCACCTTGAGCTGATAGTCGGCATCCATACCGGTCACCAGGCTGCATTCCAGCACCTGGGGCAAGGTGCGAATGGCCTGTTCGAAATTTTCGAAACGCTCCGGCGTATGGCGGTCCATGCCGATCAGCACGTAGGCCGTCAGGCTCAGGCCGAGCATCTTGCGGTCGAGCAGGGCGACCTGGCGGGAGATGTAGCCGTCGTCTTCCAGTTGCTTGACCCGACGCGAGCAGGGTGAAGGTGACAGGCCGATGCGTTCGGCCAGCTCCTGATTGGAGATGCGCGCATCGCGCTGCAATTCAGCCAAAATGCTCAGGTCGTAACGGTCGAGTTTGCTCATCAAACGATCCCTTGTCGTATCTATTGCGGCAGATTATCTATCCAGGGTTAAAAATTGCGCAAGTGATGTTTATTTCAGCAATCTTCGCAATCCTCTGCCGGCGCCACGAGCCTATTCTTATCACCAGAATCACTGCTCGGACAAACAGTCCAGTGCGACTCGCCCAATCAGGCCAGTCGCGGCCGCCACCCCCCACCGGGGATGCGCAGGCCTCCGAGCTACACACTGTCCAGAAGACGGCGTGAGGTGAGCCGACGTCAAAAGCGTCGAGCACGGACAAAGTTCTCAAGGGGAGGCCGACGGGTCTCCCCTTTTTCTTGCCTGAAATTTGCCGCCCGGGCCTCAATAAATAAGTTTCGCGACTGATAACCTGTTGCAGAACCGGCCTGTGCATTTCCAGTCTTACGTGCAGGAGCGAGCAGACTCGCTCCTGCAGAATCCGTCCCCGACAGCCATTATCTGCAGTGAGGAATAGCATGAAGTCGCGCATCTGGCGTTTGGCCGGTGTTGGTTTGCTGTGTGTCAGTGTCACTGCGCAATCGCTGGCCGATGAGCCGCAGAACCGTGGCCCCGACGGCGGGCAACGCGGCGACGGCGGTCGTCAGGGCAACAATAATCCGGGACATGGCGCTAGCAATCAGCCGCGCCCGCAGAATAACGAGATCATTCGTGGCGACAACAGTCGCCAGTTCGAGCCTAACGGCCAGAATCAACCTCAGAACAACGGCCAATGGCAGAACCGTCCACCACCTGACTACAACAGCCGGGTGCGCTCGCCGCCGCCACCGCCGCAACTGCCGGCCAACGACTTGCCGATTCAGCCTCGGCCCGACACCGTGCAGCAAACCCAGGAACCGCGCCGTGGATACTACAAGGATGAACCGCGGCGCAATGACCCGAACCCGCATTGGAATGGCTACATCGGCGCACCGTCCAATGGCAGCAGCCAGTGGCAAGGTCGTCCGAGCGGTCACGGCAATGGCTGGGGACCTGGCCCGCAGTATCGGCCGGGGCATGTGATCGACCGCTTCCCGGATCGTGACTACCGGGTGCCCTATGGCGGTCGTGATTATTTCTATTCCGGCGGCTACTGGTATCGCCCGCAAGGCCCTCGCTATGTGGTGGTCCAGCCGCCACGCGGGATACGCATCCAGTATTTACCCGACTATGCCCGTGAAGTCTGGATCGGCGGTTCGCTGTTGTTCCTGGCGGCTGGCTCTTACTACGCCTATCAGGAAAGCACGCAGGATTACGTGGTGGTCGAGCCGCCCGGACAGCCGCTGGCGACCGGCAATGGCTATGATGTGGAGGCTTACCCGGCCAACGGTCAGTCGCCGGAGCAGGTCAATCAGGACGGCTACGACTGCTACCGCTGGGCGGTGGAACAAAGTGGTTTCGACCCGCGCGTCGACACCTATCAACCGGACCCGACCGTGGTGCAAACCTACCGGCAGGCCCAGGGCGGGTGTCTGAGCAGTCGCGGTTATCGAGTGACGTTCTGAGCCCGGGCGGCTTTGACCACTTCCTGCGGGTCGGCGTGCACCAGCACTTCGGCTCGCGGATAAGCGGCGTGAATCGCATCAGCGGCCTGATCGCTGATGCCATGGGCAACTGACAGGGTCAGTTCTCCCGGCAATTCCAGATGCAGTTGCACAAACCATTGGTTGCCGGAAATCCGTGTGCGCAGGTCATGGGCGCCCAACACCCCGGGCACGCTGCAGGCCAGTTCGAGCATGTGCTGGCTGACATCCGGCGGCAGTTCTTCATCCATCAATACCGCAAAACTTTCCCGGGCGATCTGCACCGCGCTCCAGAAGATGTACGCGGCAATTCCCAGGCCGAACCAGGGGTCGACCTGATGCCAGCCAAACCCGGCCAGCACCAGTGCGACCAGAATGCTGCCGTTGAGCAACAAATCCGAACGGTAGTGCAAAGAATCGGCGCGCACCGCGTTGGAGCCGGTGGCCTTGACCACCCGATGCTGCAACATCAGCAGCGCCAGGGTCATCACCAGCGAAAAGACAATCACACCAATGCTGATCCATGGTGCGCCCACCGGTTCCGGATGCTTGAGCCGCTCGAACGCCTGCAACGCAATCAGCACCGCGCTACCGCCAATGAACAACGCCTGCGCCATACCCGCCAGCGACTCGGCCTTGCCATGCCCGTAGCGATGATCGTCGTCGGCCGGGCGCAAGGCGTAGTGCACGGCCAGCAGGTTGAGCAGCGAAGTCACGCCGTCGAGTGCCGAGTCGGTGAGCCCGGCGAGCATGCTCACCGAGCCGCTCAACCACCAGGCGATGGCTTTGGCGATGATCAGCGAGCAGGCCACCGCCACCGAGGCACGGGTCGCCAGCCGCAGCAGGCGGGCGTGTTCGGAGCTGGAGATCATGAGTGCGGCTATTCCTTCATGGGCACCGGTTACGCGGCGGGTTGCAGGCCGAGCAGGGCCAATTGCTGAGTGCTGCCCTTGTGCTGGATCAGGCGTGGATCGTCCAGCGGGAAATGGCGGCCGGTTTCACGTTCCAGAATAGTCTGCAACTTGAGGTTATCGACCTTGCCGTCGGCGCCGATGGCTTCCTTGAGTTTTTCCGGGGCGACTTGCGCGGTTTCTCCCGGTGCGTAGTAAATCGCGCCGGTGGCGAAGTCCACGGCAAACGCGATCAGGCCAGGCACGATGTAGAACAGCAGGCCCACGGCATCAAGCACGGCAATGGCCGGGTCGATCTTGCCGTCGATCTGGCCACGGCGGTCCGGGTAGAAAATCGAACCGCAAGCGGTGACTTGAGTCAGTAGCGTCGCGACCAGAACACCGCCGATCAGGCGAAAGGGAACACGCATATGAAATCTCCTGAGTTATCTCAAAACGAAACGTCGTCGATATGAATTAGGACCCTGACAAACGCCCGGCAGTTCGCCGTTATACTCGTGCCTCTGTTTTGGAGCCAGCATGATTTCTTTGCCGATTGATGAAGTTTTACCCGCCCTGCGTGAAG
>NZ_RCOE01000004.1:0-10910 GCF_004321495.1 Pseudomonas sp. Sample_10 | reverse complement strand
CGAGAATGCTCATGCCTAAGATGCTGCACACCGGCCAGGTCATCATCGACCTGGTGATGGCCGTGGATAAATTGCCGCAAGCAGGGGGTGACGTATTAGCGCAATCCGCCAGTTTCGAAGCCGGCGGCGGTTTTAATGTAATGGCCGCCGCGCAGCGCAACGGATTGCCGGTGGTGTACCTCGGGCGACACGGCACCGGGCGTTTCGGTGATCT
The DNA here is from genome assembly GCF_004321495.1 of Pseudomonas sp. Sample_10. Classification (NCBI taxonomy): domain Bacteria; kingdom Pseudomonadati; phylum Pseudomonadota; class Gammaproteobacteria; order Pseudomonadales; family Pseudomonadaceae; genus Pseudomonas; species Pseudomonas sp. Sample_10. The sequence continues at coordinate 10,696 of NZ_RCOE01000004.1, read as the reverse complement.
GGCCCGCGACGCCATGAGCGCGGAAGGCATCCGGATCGGCATTGCAGATCCGGCCGAACGTGATACCGGGTTGTGCGTCGCGATTACGGACGCCTCGGCCGAGCGGAGTTTCGTGTCCTACATCGGCGCCGAAGGTGAGTTGAGCGCCGAGGATTTGGCCAGTGTCCCGGCCGAGGCGGGGGATTTTGTCTACGTCAGCGGCTACAGCCTGCTGCATGTGGGCAAGGCACAGCCGTTGGTGGACTGGGTGCTTGCGCTGCCGAAAGGTGTCAGCGTGGTGTTCGATCCGGGGCCACTGGTGGATTCACCTGATGAGCCGCTGATGCAGGCGTTGCTGCCGCGCATCGACGTGTGGACCAGCAACAGCCTCGAAGCACTGAAGATTACCGGCGCTGCGGATATTGCTCAGGCACTGGATCGACTGCTCGGCTATCTGCCGCAGGATGTGCTGATGGTGGTGCGTGATGGGCCGAATGGCTGCTGGATCAACCAGGGTTCCGAGCACAGGCATGTGCCGGGATTCAAGGTCGAGGCCGTGGACAGCAACGGTGCCGGTGATGCTCATGCGGGAGTGTTCATCGCCGGATTGGCCCAGGGGTTGGACGCACAGGAGGCGGCGCGTCGGGCCAATGCGGCGGCGGCATTGGCGGTCACACGCTGGGGGCCTGCGACGTCGCCCGGATCTACAGAGGTGGATGCGTTGATCCGTAATACTTTCGGCGGCTGATCCGCCGCGATCGCCAGCAGGCTAGCCGCTGGCGATCAGAGTCATTCAGATATCCAGTTTGCGTGCGGCCTCTACGCCAGCGGCGCTGAGTTTGATCGGCAGGTTCAACGAGTGTTCGCCGGCTTCGTTGCACTGCACATTGCCGTGCTGGATCAAGCCGCGGTCCTGCAATTCGGCAAGGGTGCTGGCCACGACTTTCTCCCCCCGGTAATTGTCCAGGACCTCCTTGCCCAGTCCGCTTGGATGGGCGTGCAGCAGGCGGGTGAGGACTTCTTTTTCCAGGTTTTTATCGACGTTCATGGTTACCTCTTCATGGCGATGGGTAGGTCTTGCGGCGAACTTACTGGCTCACTCCACCTTCGGAGCCTGAGCCACCGGTGGTGGTTTTCGAACCAACGCCGGGGCCGGCGTTGTCGGGTGTTTTGGTGTCCGGCAGGTTCAGGCCGCCCTGGCGGCCCATATCGTTGCCTTGAGTCCGTGGGTCAGTACCCGTGGACGGCGGCAGGCTGTCGTCGACGCCCGTACCGTTGGTGTTCATGCCGGGGGCGCTTTGGATGGCGGGAGCCTTGGGCGGTTCGACCGGATTGGTCGGGCCGGTGCCGGACGCGGTGGTCGCAGCGACAGCGAACGGGGAGAGCAGGGCAGCAAAGGCTAGAGCGGGCAGCCTGGACATGATCATGGTGGTGTCTCCATTGATTTAGAGTCCTTACCTGATGTTGGTCCGCCCCTGTTTCTGATTGGTGCCTGATGAACGACGAACGGTTCAGCCCGGTTGCGATGTCTCGCCACAAATCACTCACCGACTTAGTATGGCGTTTTCCACTTTTGACAAGGCACGTCCATGACGATCGAAATCCGCCCGGCGACCCCCAGCGATGCGCCGCAAATTCTCGCGTTCATCACTGAACTGGCCGACTACGAACGTGCCCGCCATGAAGTCATCGCCAGCGTCGCCGACATCGAGCGCAGTCTGTTCAGCGAAGGCGCAACGGCCCATGGTCTGATCTGCCTGCGCGATGGCTTGCCGATCGGCTTCGCGGTGTTCTTCTTCAGCTACTCCACGTGGCTGGGCAGCAACTGCCTGTACCTCGAAGACCTCTACATCACCCCCGAGCAGCGTGGTGGCGGGGCGGGCAAGACGCTGCTGCGCCATCTGGCCAAAATCGCCTGTGCCAATGACTGCGGCCGTTTTGAGTGGAGCGTGCTGGAGTGGAACACCCCCGCCATCGATTTCTACAAATCCCTGGGTGCGCAGCCGCAGGAGGAATGGGTTCGCTATCGGATGGATGGGAAGGTGTTGAGAGAGTTCGCCGAAGGTAATTGAACCGCTCTTTGTAGGCGCGAGCCTGCTCGCGAAAAAATCGCAAACACCACAGGGTTTCAGGCTTCCCCCATTATCGTTGACGACCATCGCCAGCAGGCTGGCTCCTACAGGAGGCTGTCGCAGGCGATGGTTTTTTTTGGTGTTGTTCCAATATATGGGATTGATATTTATATATTGAGATTTACCTGCGCCAAGGTTTATAGTCCCGCTCACTCACTGCCAAAAAACAAAACAGGTGAAGCGATGCTGGCGCAATTGATCGCGCTCGATTGGGGGACAACCTCATTACGTGCTTACAAACTTGCCGAAGGCGGCCAGGTCCTTGAACAGCGCTCGCTGTCGTCGGGGATCATGCAGTTGCCCAAGGCGCCGCGACTCATCAACGGTCGTGAATGCACCAACGGTTTTGAACTGGCTTTTGACGAGGCTTGCGGCGACTGGCTCGATGCTCAGCCAGATTTGCCGGTGATAGCCTGCGGGATGGTCGGGAGCGCCCAGGGCTGGCGTGAAGCGGCCTACTGCGATACGCCGGCGAATGTCGCCAATCTCGGAACTTCCCTGCAAACCGTGCGCAGTCTGCGCGGTGTCGATGTACATATTGTGCCGGGCGTGATTCAACGCTCGCGCCTGCCAAACGTGATGCGTGGCGAAGAAACCCAGGTACTCGGTGTTCTGCAAACGCTGGCGGACGAGGCGGGCGCCGGAGTGTTGATCGGCCTGCCAGGCAGCCATTCAAAATGGGTGGAAGTCACCGATGGCTGCATCGTGCACTTCGATACCTTCATGACCGGTGAAGTCTTCGCCGTACTCAGCGAACACAGCATCCTGGGGCGCACCCAACAGCGCGGCGGCGCGTTTGATGGCGCTGCGTTCGATCGCGGGGTGCAGGTCGCGTTGTCGGCGGACGGTGAGATCGGCGTGCTGTCGACTTTGTTCAGCGCCCGCAGCCTCGGATTGACCGGCGAGCTGAGCGCTGCGGCGCAACCGGATTATCTGTCCGGCCTGTTGATCGGCCATGAACTGTCGGCCCTGGCCAATGCTCAACGGCGTCGTCGCAACAGCGTGCATCTGCCATCAATCATCCTCATCGGCAATTCCCAACTCTGCACTCGTTATAGCCGCGCCCTCGACGCTTGCGGCTTTGCCCGAGTGTCCCTGGCCGAGCAGGCCACCGAACGCGGGTTGTGGCAATTGGCGCTGGCCGCCGGCCTGATCCGGCCCAACCCAATCCGTTAAACCTGACTGGAGTCCTGACATGCTCAAACAAGCACTGGCGCAAAACGGTCTGATCGCGATCCTGCGCGGCCTGCATCCGCAAGAAGCGGCCGCCATCGGGGAAGTCCTGTACGCCGCCGGTTTCCGGGTTATCGAGGTCCCGCTCAACTCTCCTGTGCCGTACGAAAGCATCCGTATCCTGCGCGATACCTTGCCCGCCGATTGCCTGATCGGTGCGGGGACAGTGCTGACTGCGGAACAGGTCGAGCAGGTGAAAGCGGCGGGCGGGCAGGTGATCGTCATGCCCCACAGCGACCCGAAAGTCCTGCGCGCAGCGAAATCAGCCGGGCTGTACCTGTCACCGGGCGTCGCTACACCGACCGAAGCGTTCGCGGCACTGGCTGAAAGCGCGGACGTGCTGAAAATGTTCCCGGCCGAGCAGATGGGGCCGGCAGTCGTCAAAGCCTGGCTCGCGGTGCTGCCGGCCGGAACCGTCCTGTTGCCCGTCGGCGGGATTACCCCGGACAACATGCAGGCGTTTATCGACGCGGGCGTCAAAGGTTTCGGCCTCGGTTCGGGCCTGTTCAAACCGGGCATGACCCCGGAGCAAGTGGCGGCCAATGCCAAGGCCTATGTCACTGCCTGGAAAGCCCTTCGCTAAGACTTTTTTGGCGCTGCGAGCGCTGCATCTAACAAGAGAGACAATCAGATGAAAATCACCAAACTGACCACCTTCATCGTTCCGCCGCGCTGGTGCTTCCTCAAGGTTGAAACCGACGAGGGCGTGACCGGCTGGGGCGAGCCCGTGGTCGAAGGTCGTGCTCACACGGTGGCGGCTGCCGTTGAAGAATTGTCCGATTACCTGATCGGCAAGGATCCGCGCAACATCGAAGACATCTGGACCGTGCTCTATCGCGGCGGTTTTTACCGGGGCGGGGCGATTCACATGAGTGCCCTGGCCGGTATCGATCAGGCGTTGTGGGACATCAAGGGCAAGGCGCTGGGCGTGTCGGTCAGCGATCTGCTGGGTGGCCAGGTTCGGGACAAGATCCGCGTGTATTCGTGGATCGGTGGTGACCGTCCGGCAGACACCGCGCGAGCAGCCAAGGAAGCGGTCAGCCGTGGTTTCACTGCAGTGAAAATGAACGGCACCGAAGAGCTGCAATTTCTCGACACCTTCGAGAAAGTCGACCTGGCCCTGGCCAATGTCGCCGCCGTGCGTGACGCGGTCGGCCCGAACGTCGGCATCGGCGTCGACTTCCATGGCCGCGTGCACAAGCCGATGGCCAAGGTACTGATGAAGGAGCTTGATCCGTACAAGCTGATGTTCATCGAAGAGCCGGTGCTCAGCGAAAACTACGAAGCGCTGAAGGAACTGGCACCGCTGACCAGCACGCCGATTGCCCTCGGCGAGCGGCTGTTCTCACGCTGGGATTTCAAGCGTGTGCTCAGCGAAGGCTACGTTGACATCATCCAGCCGGATGCATCCCATGCTGGCGGCATCACCGAAACCCGCAAGATCGCCAACATGGCCGAGGCCTACGACGTGGCGCTGGCGCTGCATTGCCCGCTCGGCCCGATTGCCCTGGCGGCGTGCCTGCAACTGGACGCTGTTTGCTACAACGCGTTCATCCAGGAACAAAGCCTGGGCATCCATTACAACGAGAGCAACGACCTGCTCGACTACATCAAAGACCCACGGGTGTTCGACTACGACAAAGGCTTCGTGAAGATCCCCAATGGCCCGGGCCTGGGCATCGAGATCAACGAGGAATACGTGATCGAACGCGCCGCTGTCGGTCACCGCTGGCGCAACCCGATCTGGCGCCATGCCGATGGCAGTTTCGCCGAGTGGTGATCCCTCACTGACTCACCACAATGATCGTTCCCACGCTCTGCGTGGGAATGCCTCACTGGACGCTCTGCGTCCGCTTTCGGGACGCGGAGCGCCCCAGGCTGCATTCCCACGCAGAGCGTGGGAACGATCACGAACGACCTCAATAAACATAAAAAGAGGCACTCCCCATGCAACCGCAAACCCTTACCGGGCAGGCGTCGTTGGCGGCGCCCAGCCGCAAGCGTTTTTTCATCATGGTGCTGCTGTTCATCACCGTAGTGATCAACTACCTGGACCGCAGCAACCTGTCGATTGCCGCTCCGGCGCTGACCAGCGACCTGGGCATCGATCCGATTCACGTCGGCCTGATTTTCTCCGCGTTCGGCTGGACCTACGCCGCCATGCAAATCCCCGGCGGCTGGCTGGTGGACCGGGTACCGCCGCGAATCCTCTACACCGCCGCTTTGCTGCTGTGGTCGATTGCCACGGTGATGCTCGGGTTCGCTGGCAGCTTCATTGCGCTGTTCGTCCTGCGCATGGCCGTCGGTGCTCTCGAAGCACCGGCCTATCCGATCAACAGCCGCGTGGTCACCACCTGGTTCCCCGAGCGCGAACGCGCCACGGCCATCGGTTTCTACACCTCGGGACAGTTTGTCGGCCTGGCATTCCTGACGCCAGTGCTGGCCTGGCTCCAGCATGAATTCGGCTGGCACATGGTGTTCGTCACCACAGGTGCAGTGGGCATTCTCTGGGCGGTGATCTGGTACGCGGTGTATCGCGAACCACGGGATTTCAAAGGCGCCAACCAGGCTGAAATCGATCTGATCCGCGAAGGCGGCGGGCTGGTGGATATCCAGGCCGAACAAGCCAAGGTCAAGGCCAAATTCAGTTGGGCCGACCTTGGTATTGTCTTGAGCAAGCGCAAACTCTGGGGCATTTACCTTGGCCAGTTCTGCCTCAATTCGACGTTGTGGTTTTTCCTGACGTGGTTCCCGACCTACCTGGTGAAATATCGCGGCATGGACTTCATCAAGTCCGGTCTGTTGGCATCGCTGCCTTTTCTGGCGGCGTTCGTCGGCGTGTTGTGTTCCGGTTTCTTCTCCGACTTTTTGATCCGCCGTGGCTACAGCGTCGGTTTCGCCCGCAAGTTGCCAATCATCAGTGGCCTGCTGATTTCCACGTCGATCATCGGCGCCAACTTCGTTGAATCGACGCCGCTGGTGATTGCGTTCCTGGCATTGGCCTTTTTCGGCAACGGTCTGGCTTCGATCACCTGGTCGCTGGTGTCGACGCTGGCGCCGGCCCGCTTGCTGGGATTGACCGGTGGCGTGTTCAACTTCATCGGCAACCTGTCGGCCATCGCCACGCCTATCGTGATCGGCTTCCTCGCCAGCGGTGATTCCTTTGCTCCGGCGATCACCTACATTTCGGTACTGGCATTGATGGGAGCGCTGTCCTACATCTTGCTGGTGGGCAAGGTCGAGCGTATCAAGTTGTAGTCGTGCCATCCGGGCGACCATAATGCCGCCCGTTCACTCGCTCAACGGTAAAGGCTGGATATGCAGGAAGACGCCCCAAAAATCGCCAAGGACGCCGCACCGACCGGCACCCAGACACTGCTTCGCGGTTTGGGTGTGGTCCAGGCCGTGGCCAGCGGCGCCCGCGATCTCAAGGAAATCGCCCGCTTGATCGGCACCACGCGCAGCACCACTCATCGCCTGGCCAGTTGCCTGGTGGACGAGCGTTACCTGCGGGTGGTGCCGCAAGTCGGATATCTATTGGGGCCGAAGCTGATCGAGCTGGGATTCCAGGCGCGCGAAGAGTTGCCGCTGGTGACCCTGGCCGGACCGTATCTGGATGAGTTGTCGGCTTTGACCGGCGACACCATTCACCTGGCGATCCGTGAAGGCGACGAGGTGTTGTACCTGCACAAGAATCCGGGGCGCAACGGCCCGGAAATGCGCTCGCGGGTCGGCCACCGCATGCCGTTGGCGCGCACCGGGATCGGCAAGGCGCTGATGCTCGACGACACGCCGCAAGAGTGGCAGCGCCTGTACGAAGTGAGCCTGCCAGCAGGTGGGAAAAATCAGTTCTGGCCGCAGCACCCGGAGCAATCCTGGGAGCAGTTCCAGCAGCGCATGATCGAGTACGTGGCCGGTGGTTATGCCTTCGACCTGGAAGACAACGAACCGTCGATCCGCTGCGTGGCCGCGCCGATTCGTGATGCCAGCAAACGCATCGTCGCCGGCATCAGCATTGCCAGTACAGTGCCGTATATGCCGCTGGAAAAAATGGCCGAGCTGATTCCTCTGATCAAAGGCGTCACAGCGCGGCTGTCGGCGGAGCTTGGCCTCAAGGTTTAAACACATTCCCCCTGTAGGAGCGAGCCTGCTCGCGATAGCGGTGGGTCAGTCGACGGCAATGTTGAATGATGAACCGTCATCGCTGGCAAGCCAGCTCCCACAGTGAGTGGTGTTATGCCCTGGATCGCAGGCAACAAAAAGGCCCCCGTTTCGGGAGCCTTGATGTTCGCGGTTCGGCTTACATGTTCGGGTAAGTCGGGCCGCCAGCGCCTTCCGGCGTCACCCAGGTGATGTTCTGTGCAGGATCCTTGATGTCGCAGGTCTTGCAGTGAACGCAGTTCTGGGCGTTGATCTGGAAGCGCTTCTCGCCGTCTTCCTTGGTGATCACTTCGTACACGCCGGCCGGGCAGTAACGCTGGGCAGGCTCATCGTACAGCGGCAGGTTCTTGCTGATCGGGATGCTCGGATCGGTCAGCTTCAGGTGGCACGGTTGTTCTTCTTCATGGTTGGTGCCAGAGATGAATACCGAGCTCAGTTTGTCGAAGCTGATCTTGCCGTCCGGTTTCGGGTAGTCGATCTTCTTGCAGTCGGCCGCCAGCTTGAGGCACGCATAATCCGGCTTGGTGTCGTGCAGGGTGAACGGCAGTTTGCCACCGAAAATGTTCTGGTCCAGCCAGTTGAAACCACCGCCGACAATAGCGCCGAACTTGTGGATCGCCGGGCCGAAGTTACGGCTGGCGAACAGTTCTTCGTGCAGCCAGCTGTTCTTGAACGCATCCACGTAAGTGGTCAGCTCTTCGGTGCCGTCCTTGTCGGCGAACAGGGCGTCCGCTACGGATTCCGCCGCGAGCATGCCGGACTTCATCGCCGTGTGGCTGCCTTTGATCTTGGCGAAGTTCAGGGTGCCGAGGTCGCAACCGATCAGCGCGCCGCCCTTGAAGACCATTTTCGGCAGCGAGTTCAGGCCGCCCTTGGCGATTGCGCGAGCGCCGTAGCTGACGCGTTTGCCGCCTTCGAGGTACTGCTTGAGCACCGGGTGATGCTTGAGGCGCTGGAACTCGTCGAACGGCGACAGGAAGGTGTTGCTGTAGGAAAGATCGACGATCAGGCCAACGACAACCTGGTTGTTTTCCAGGTGATAGAGGAAGGAGCCACCGGTGTTTTCGGTGCCAATGATGTCCATCGGCCAACCGGCGGTGTGCACCACCAGGCCTGGCTGGTGCTTGGCCGGATCGACTTCCCAGATTTCTTTCAGGCCGATGCCGTAGTGCTGGGCGTCGGCATCGCTGTCCAGATTGAAACGCTTGATCAGTTGCTTGCCGATGTGGCCACGGCAGCCTTCGGCGAACAGCGTGTATTTGCCACGCAGTTCCATCCCCGGGGTGTACAGGCCTTCTTTGGGCTGACCTTCGCGGTCAACGCCCAGGTCACCGGTGATGATCCCGCGAACCACGCCGTTTTCATCGAACAATGCTTCCTGAGCGGCGAAGCCCGGGTAGATTTCCACCCCGAGGTTCTCGGCCTGCTGGGCCAGCCAGCGGCACAGGTTGCCCAGGGAGATGATGTAGTTGCCTTCGTTGTGCATGGTCTTGGGCACAAAGAAGTCAGGAATTTTCTGCGCGCTTTCAGCGTTCTTGAGAACGAAGATGTCGTCGCGGGTGACGGGCGTGTTCAGCGGCGCGCCGAGTTCTTTCCAGTCCGGGAACAGTTCGTTCAGGGCGCGTGGTTCAAACACGGCACCGGAGAGAATGTGAGCACCGACTTCGGAGCCTTTTTCGACCACGCAGACGCTGATTTCCTTACCGGCTTGCGCAGCCTTCTGCTTCAAGCGGCAGGCGGCGGAAAGACCAGCGGGGCCGGCACCGACGATGACCACGTCGAATTCCATGTATTCGCGTTCCACAGGCTATCTCCTACTCAAGGCTCAACAGTTTTTTTCTAATTTTGGAGGTTAGGTGTCGCATCCTTGAATCCCGGCGTAACGTCGGGAGAGGACAATCGAGTGACCACCTTTCTCTTTGGGTGGCGCATTATATCTACACCACTCTCAGGGTCCAATACAAACGTTTGTTTGAAATGGCTCAAACCCAGAGAAATCAAAGTCACGCGGCTTATGAACGGCTATTTTGCCGTATTGACCGGAATAGGTGTTCCGGTCAAGATACGGGCGGTTTTGCGCTCGCCGTAGGCTGAATGTTGGTTTCAAGAGCACCTCTAAAGACAGGGCGATGGCCTGGGCAAGTGATGCGCCGCGCGGGATTGGCGCGCAGTTTACACGCCGCGATATTGAATGACTCGTCAGTCACTGCTGACGAACGGTCATCTACATCGTGAGCGATGTTCACTTGACACTTTTTGCCGGCGTTTTTGGAGGTGCCCTTGCGCCCGATGAGCATCAACCGCCAGGTTCGCCTAGGCGACTTTCTTTTCACCGGAGAGTAACGAGGAATCCATGAAGGTTCTTGTAGCTGTCAAACGCGTTGTGGATTACAACGTCAAGGTTCGCGTCAAGGCGGACAATTCCGGCGTCGATCTTGCCAACGTCAAGATGTCGATGAACCCATTCTGCGAGATCGCCGTGGAAGAAGCCGTACGCCTGAAAGAGAAGGGTGTTGCGACTGAAATCGTCGTCGTCTCCGTCGGCCCGTCCACCGCTCAGGAGCAACTGCGCACCGCGCTGGCTCTGGGTGCCGACCGTGCCATCCTCGTCGAATCCGCCGAAGATCTGACTTCCCTGGCTGTTGCCAAACTGTTGAAAGCGGTTGTCGACAAGGAACAGCCTCAGCTGGTGATCCTTGGCAAGCAAGCGATCGACAGCGACAACAACCAGACTGGCCAGATGCTCGCTGCATTGAGCGGCTACGGTCAGGGCACGTTCGCTTCGAAAGTCGAAATCAGCGGCGACACAGTTGCCGTGACTCGCGAAATCGACGGCGGCGCGCAGACTGTTTCCCTGAAACTGCCAGCGATCGTCACCACCGACCTGCGTTTGAACGAGCCGCGCTACGCGTCCCTGCCAAACATCATGAAAGCCAAGAAGAAGCCTCTCGAGACGCTGACTCCGGACGCTTTGGGCGTTTCCACCGCCTCCACCAACAAGACCCTGAAAGTCGAAGCGCCTGCTGCACGCAGCGCGGGTATCAAGGTCAAGTCGGTGGCTGAACTGGTCGAGAAACTGAAAAACGAAGCGAAGGTAATCTAAATGACTATCTTGGTTATTGCTGAACACGACAATAAAGTGCTGGCCCCGGCCACGCTGAACACCGTTGCTGCCGCTGCCAAAATCGGCG
>NZ_RCOE01000286.1:0-11085 GCF_004321495.1 Pseudomonas sp. Sample_10 | reverse complement strand
CGCCGGGGCGCAGGGTGCGGGCGTTGCGCAGCAGGTGGAAGACGTAGTCGCTGATACCCTGGGAGGTGCTCAGGTCGATGCGTTGGCTGTCGAGTTCGTTTTCGGTGTAGACGATGTCGCGCAGGGCGCTGAACAGCATTTCACGGGTGCTGGCGATCATTTCGCCGTCGACGAAAGCATCGGCGGGGGCGTTCAGCAATTCCAGGCGCACGCCGCGGTCCTGTTGGTGAATGCGGATTTCGAAGTCCTTGTAGGCTTCGAGGATGGTCTTGGCGTTGTCGACGTGGGCGCCGGTGTTGAGGATGGCCAGGGCGCATTGGCGGAAGATGTTGTAGGTACTGCCGGATCCGGCTTCGCTCAGTTGCTGGACTTCCCGCTGGGAGAGTGTTTCCAGGCTGCCTTTCGGGCTGACCGAGGCGTTGATTACTTGTCGTTGGGTCATTCAATGATCCTTAAAACGATGTCATTCCCACAGAAACAACGAATGGCATCCGAATAGTGTGTATCCATGAAAGAAGATGGCACGAACTTCGTGGTCTCGCCATGTCCCCGTTTGACGATGAAAAGATGAAAAGGAGCCCCAGCATAGCTAAATCCCTCGCAGAGGCGATAATGCCCCGCAGTCTTTTTGACGCAGAATCTTTTTACCACCGAAGAAAAGGAATCCCGACGCCATGTTCGAAATCCAGCCGATGGACGCCCAAACCTACCGTCAACAGACACGGCGCAGCACGTTGATCATCGCTGTAGTCTTCGTGGCGCTGGCGATGGTGCTCTCGACGGCGGCGGTGGCGTTGTTCGGCGAACCTGGCGGCGACAACCTGCGGTTCAACATCGGCGGTGTGTTTGCCGCGGTGTTGCTGATGGCGGCACTGATGCGCAAAGTGTTCTGGACCCAGGAGTGGATGGCGCCCGCGGTCTATAGTTGGCAACTCAAGCGCAGCTTGATGAGCGTCACCAATGTCATGCACCACGTCACAGCCGCCGTGGAGGCGGGCGATCCGACGGCTATGAAACTGCTACGGTTCTATCATCTGGGCTTGAGCCAGATGCACGAACTGGACGGCAATTCCAGCGACCATGGCGCATTGAATCGGGAGATGCAGCAACACGCGGCGCGGATGCAAGTGCTGGGCATTGATCCCGAGCAGCCGCGCCTGGATCCGGCGTGGCTGGAGGCAGTCAAGCGAACATCAGGCTAACCCCGATGGTGTGGCCAGCCCGGGGAAGGCATAGTGGGAAGACATCGAGCAGGAAGCCTCGGTATTTCCAATAATCAAGGAGCGAGCGGCATGGGGCATCCGTCCATTTACGATCGTATCGAAAACAGCCGGCCTGGCATTGCCCGACTGAAGATTCGCTCCGCGGTGACGCTGCTGGTTGCGGTGTGCCTGTCGATGGTGGTGATTGTCATCTGGGAGGCCTGGAGCTCCCGCCAGTACCATCTGCGCGACAAGGAAGTGGCGATGTCCAACCTTGCGCAGACCCTGGCCTCGCAGGCGCGTTCGACGATCAAACAGGCGGATACGCTGCTGTTTACCTTGGTCGATCGCCTCGAAAATGATGGCTTCGATGCCGGCCGGATCAGTCGCTTGCAGCGCCTGCTCAGTGCCCAGCGCAGTGAACTGAGTCAGATTCACGGCCTGTTCGTGTATGACGAAACCGGGCAATGGATTGCCAACTCAAATGGCGCGGAAGTGGGCGTGGCCAACAATTCCGACCGTGAATACTTCATTTACCATCGCGACCACCCCGATCGCGGCCCACACATCGGCCCATCGATCAAGAGCCGTTCCAGCGGTGAATGGATCCTGACCGTGTCGCGGCGGATCAACCATCCTGACGGCAGCTTCGCCGGCGTAGCGCTGGCAACCATTTATCTCAGTCACTTCCTGCAGCTGTACGACAGCATCGACATCGGCAGCAACGGTGTGATCAGCCTGATCGCCGACGATGCCAGCATTATCGTGCGCAGACCGTTCCATGACGCAGACATCGGTACCAGTCTGAGCAAGAGTCCGCTGTTCACCCAACTGCTGCCCGTCAGCAGTTCGGGAACGGCGACAATTACATCGGTCATCGACGGCGTCGAGCGAGTGACGGGCTATCGTCGGGTCGAAGGCTATCCGCTGATCGTCTTTACCGCGTTGAACAAAGACGAAGTGTTGACCAGCTGGCGCAAGGAGTCGCTGCTCAGCGCCGCCATCGTCTCGTTGCTGCTGGCATTTCTGGGAGTGCTGGGTTATCGCCTGATCAAGTTGATGAAACAGCAAAATCGCATCCAGGCCGAACTGCTCGGCGCTCAGGACAAGTTGCTGGAGGTCAATCGCAACCTGGAACTGTTGGCGCTGGAAGACGCGCTCACCGGGCTGGCCAACCGGCGTCAGTTCGATCTGTTCATTCAGGCCGAAGCCGGGCGTGCCCGGCGCAACCAGACCGGTCTCGCGCTGTTGATGATCGATGTCGATTATTTCAAGGCTTTCAATGATCGCTACGGTCACTTGGCCGGCGACGAGTGCTTGCGCAAGATCAGTGCGATCATCGTCGATACCATCAAGCGTCCTGGTGATCTGGCAGCGCGTTTCGGTGGCGAAGAGTTTGCCGTGGTGTTGCCCGGGACCGATTACGTCGGGGCATTTCTGCTGGCGGAGAAAATCCGTGGCGCGGTGCTCGCCAGCGGCCTGGAACACAGTGAGAGCCCCGAAGGCGTGGTGACGGTCAGTGTCGGAGTCTGTGGCTACGACGCGGTTTCCCAAAGCGCTACCGATGACTTGATCGGAGCTGCCGACAAGGCCTTGTATGTGGCCAAGGCCAGTGGCCGCAACATGAGCGTCATCGCCAATTGAAGTCCGGACCTGACGCTGTCTGCGCTTGCTCGCCACCGCCACCGCCACCGCCACCGCCACCAGGCACGGTGGCTTCGGTGAAGCTCTTTCAAGCGAAACGCCGTTTGATCACCTGACTATAGACCAGCACGTTGACCAGCAGTACCAGACCCGCCAGCCCCAGTTGAATCGCCGGGGTCAGGCCGCTCGGATAAATCAGCGGCCACACATAATGCTCGATGAAACCGGCGCCATAACCGCTTTGCCCGGCGGCGTGGCGCATCAGGTTTTCCCAGCGCGTCAACGGGCAGGGCAGGTGGAACAACTCCACCGCGATACCCCACGCGACGCAAGGCAGGTGCCACCAGATCAGACGGCGCCACTTAAGCAGCAACAACCCGCCGAACAAGACGAACACAATGAACGCCAGGTGAAACAGCACCAATCCATCGGCGGCGATTCGGTAATGCATGTCGACTCTCGAAGGTGTCAGGCAATCGCTCTATGGTACTCGGGCGCAACAGGTTCGTAGCAATGCGCAAGATTGTTCGAGCCATCGGCCGCGACTGCTGGCAAAGTCGCATGTCTTTTCTTCTGGTTACAGAGCGTTATGTCCAAATCACACTTGCCGCGCAGTGCGTTTCTTCGCGGCGCCGCAGCGATCATGCCGTTGTCCCTGGCCACCGCGCCCTGGGGTTTGTTGGCTGGCTCCATGGCCATCGAAGCCAATCTCACGCCCCTGCAAGGGCAGGGGCTGTCGAGCATCGTATTTGCCGGCGCCGCGCAACTGGTGGCCATCGGCATGCTCAAGGGCGGTGCCGGGGTCTTTTCCATCCTGCTGACCACGCTGTTGCTGACTTCCCAGCATTTGCTGTACGGGATGAGCATGCGCTCGGTGATTTCGCCCTTGCCGGGTCGCTGGCGAGTTGGCTTGGGGTTCCTGCTCACCGACGAATTGTTTGCCTTGACCAGCCAGCACGACAAACAGCAGTTCGACCGCTGGTACGCCTTGGGTGTCGGCCTGACGTTCTACATTGCCTGGAACCTCTTCACCCTTGCCGGCATTGTGTTGGGCAGCAGCATTCCCGGTCTGGAACACATAGGGCTGGATTTCTCCATCGCCGCCACGTTCATTGCGTTGATCACCCCGGTGGTGCGCAATGTGCCGACCGTGGTCTGCGTGGCTGTTTCGCTGTTCTGCTCGGTGCTGTTCAGCTATTGGCAATGGGGCTCGGCATTGGTGCTGTCGGGACTGGCGGGCATGACCGCCGGGTTTATCTGCAACAAGTTTCAGGGAGCACGCACATGATGGTCTGGGCAGTGATCATCGGCATGGGCGTGCTGGTGTTTCTCAATCGTTACGTGTTTCTCGAACCGCGGCTGCCGGTGCGCCTGAGCAGCAATGCCCGGCAGTTTCTGGGCTTCGCCGTGCCCGGGATGTTGACCGCCATCTGTGGGCCGATTGTGTTCATGCCCGAGAAGCAACTGAACCTGCAATGGGACAACCCGTACCTGATCAGCTCATTGGTGGCGATCGGCCTGGTGCTCTACACCCGCAACACTTTGCTCAGCATGTTGTTGAGCATGGGCTTCTTCTTTTTGCTGCGCTGGTGGCTGTGAACCGGGCAAAGGAATGTGTTCTACGCTTAAAACTGACGAACAATCCCTTCAGGAAGAGAGGTGAACATGGCGAACGACCCCAAGCGTCCGGACCCGGACGACGACATGGATGAGCCGACAGAAGAGGAGCTTGAGCAACAGAGAAAATCGGAAAAGACCTGGAAGCATGACGACAGTCGCGAACTGTCGGATCGCGATATCGAAATCCCGTTGAAACCCTGACCGAAATACGTCCCTGTAGAGCTGCTGCAAGCTGCTCTACAGGGACGGCACGAAATGAAAGAGACTCACTGAGTCTCTGCTAATACGAAGGTTGCAAGCGCGGGAATCAGGCGTCGTCCGACGGCATGAAGTCGGGATGAGCGGCCCGAAAACCCAATGTCTTGTCGATCCAGGCGTTCAGTTCGTTAACCATCACCGGGTGCTTGCCCGGGTAGCTCTTGAGGGTTGAACTCAGGACCTCGTTGATATTGGGAATTGAACGCAAGTTACGGGTCTGTATGTATTGCCCGATAAAACAGTCGAGTTGGTAGTGTTCTGTCTTTGTAAGATAAACACACGCCAGACCCACGACATGATTATTTGTAAAATCGTCGCGCAATTTAGTTCTCTGCAAGGCTTGAGTGTAAGGGGATTTCCTTAAGGGCTGACTCTCTGGTCAGCTGATGGCGTAGCTGGAAATACGGCGCGGATATTAGCGGTAGCGACAAAAAATGTATGCAAAGCGACGCTCTGGTCAGACCAGCGGTAATACGCCAACTGCGATATTAGTTAATAGAAACAGTCAAGATGCAACTTGCATCTGTATTTTCCGTAATAACTAACGTTTATGCAGGCATCCTTGTTGTTATTGACAGGCTCAGGTCACTTCAGCGATTAAATTCCAGCCCTGGTTTCTGGTATTGCCAACCGCTTTGTCGACCTTGTGCCAGTTGAATACGTCACTGGGTTCACCTTGCAGAAGTACCATTTGCTCCGCGCGCTCCCGAGGTGTGGCCGGGTCCACCCACTCCTGCGCCAGTTCTGCCGAAAACACCACCGGCCGACGGTCATGGATATCGAGCATGCCGCCGGCGCTGTCGGCGGTAATGATGACAAAGCCGTCGTCATCTCTGGGTGCTGCGTCGCCCACCGGGAATTGCCCGATCGCTGCACAGAAGATCGGTCCTCCATCACGTCGTCGAATCAGCCAGGGCTGCCGCGTGCCATCCCCGGCATCGACCCATTCGAACCAGTTGTCGACCGGGCAGATCGCGCGGTGAGGCCAGATCGCCCGGAAGAACGGGCCGTGGGCGACTTTCTCGACCCGCGCATTGATCGGCGCGGCCCGATCTCTGGCCCAGTGCGGGCGCCAACCCCAGCGCTGTGAATCGGCATGCAGGCCGTCATCCTCCCGATGCAGCAGCGCCAATTGGGTGGTAGGCGCCGCGTTGTAGCGCGCCAGAGGCTGATCGCCGACGTGATTGATCAGCGCGTCGGGAATGCTCAGCACCGCCACGAAATCGTGAATGCCCCGGTATTGCGACAAGCGTCCGCACATCGTAGAACCCTCCGGCAGGAGATTTCAGCTTAGCCGCCTCATTGCCTGGTTTGGGACAAAAATTCCAGGAACGAGGCTTTTTGGCGAAGTACGCTGGCACAGTAAACGAGCCCCGGAACCAAACACTGTGTACCCTTATCCAACCTCGGCCCGCAGTATCCTGCGGGCCGAAGATGGATGAACGGGCGAAGGAATTTTGCCGTTTGACGTGTTGACCGCACGGGTCTGGCCAAAGGCAAAACATGAAACACTGGTTCAAGCTACTCATGACATGCACGATGGCCGTCAGTCTGCTGGGCTGTATCGCGGCTCCCATCGAAATGACCGCGCAAACCGAACAGCGGCTGCGTGCGCAACCACCGATTCGTTTCCTGCTGACCTTCGATGACGGTCCTTCCGCATCGAGCTTCTGGAACCCCACTGAAGCCGTGCTCGACAGTCTGGCAGTCAATCCGCTGCAACCGGGCATCAAGGCGGTGTTCTTCGTGCAGACCCGGGCATCAAGGGCGGGCGGCAGCGAGATCGGCCGTGCAATCATGCACCGCGAACGCGCTGCCGGGCACATTCTGGCCTTCCACACCGCCACGCCATCGCATACCAATCATCGCTCTCTGGATGCGCAGGAACTGGATCAAGCGCTCACCGATGGCAGTGCTGATATCGCCGCAATCAGTGGTACGCCTCCCACGCTGGTTCGCCCGCCATTCTGGAGTTACGACAAGCGCACTTTCGCTGCCTACCAGCAGCATGGCTTGCATGTGTTGCTGACCGACCTGAGTGCCAATGACGGCAAGATCTGGGGCTTCAATGCCAGCCCGCGGCGCCGCTCGCACATGCTGCGTTCAATGTCTGAAGTACGCGAGCGCATCGCCCGTGGTGAACTGCCAGTGGTGGACGGGGTGATTCCGGTCGTGGTGACCTTCCATGACCTCAATCGCTACACCGCCCGGCATACCCGTGAATACCTGCAGATTTTGCTCGACAGCGCCCGGGCGACTGGCGTCAGGACCGCAAGCCAGCCGTTCTACGACGACACAGCAGCGCTGCAACGAGCGGCGATGGCGCGTACGTTGCGCGACAGTGCGCAGCCGGTTGAACTGCCGGGTGTCTGGAACTGGATCTGGAAGGACAATCCTCATTGAAGAATTTGTTCAAAATGAGAGGTATTTAACGCTTTTCGCTGGCGCAAAACGGGCAAAGCCGATCTATGCTCAGACGGATCCAACCTACTCAACTGTCGCCGAGGCACCGGCCATGGTTCCTATTTCAGTACTTTGCAACATAGTCGAGTCCGGTTTCGAACCGCTGACCTGCGAGTGCACGGAAACCCTGGGATTGTTGCGCATCGAGGTTTTCGAACCCATTTCCGGGGACGTCAAGTTGCTGATCGACGGCGTTTCGACCGAGCAACTGACCAGCGTGCGCGCCATCTCCGACCTGATTGGCGAGTTGCGAACCGAGATGAGCGCCGGGCGCCGGGCGTTTGCCGGCTGAGTTCAGCTTCGCGGCAGCAGTTCGTCAATCATCCGCAAGCAATGGCTCAACCCGGGCGACACATCACCCACCCGCCGACTGAGAATGATCGGCGAGGTTGCGTTGTCTTCCAGTAATGGCGTGAATCCGATGTCGTCGCGGTGCAGCAATTGCACCGAGGCCGGCACCAGCGTGACCCCGATCCCGGCCCCCACCAGACCGATCGCCGTTTGCAGCTCGTTGGTCCATTGCGCCACGTGGATGCTGACCCCGTAGGACTCGAACAACGCAATGACGTGATCGGCATAGCTGGGGCGCGGGTTGCCGGGGTAGAGCACGAAGGGTTCCCGGGCCAGGTCGCGCAGGCTGATGGGGCCAGCCAGCAATGGATGCCCGGCGGGCAGGGCGGCCACCAGGCGATCCTCGGTCAGCACAGTCTGTACGATGGCCGGGTCGTCGATGCGGATGCGCCCGAAGCCGATGTCGATGCGTCCGGATTTGAGGGCTTGCACCTGTTGCAGGGTGGTCATTTCCGAAAGCCCCAACTCCAGCTCCAGCGGCTCTCCACTGCGCAAACGGCGGATCAGTTCCGGGAGCACGCCGTAGAGCGTCGACGGCGCGAAACCAATGCCCAGCCAGGTTTTTTCCCCCAGCCCGATGCGACGGGTGTTGTCGCAAATCTTGTTCAGTTGCTCGAGCAGAGCGCTGCTGTGCTCATGGAAAAAACGCCCGGCGTCGGTCAGCTTCAACGGGCGGCCGCGTTCAAGCAGGATCACCCCCAGTTCATCTTCCAGCTGCTGGATCTGCCGGCTCAGCGGTGGCTGGGCGATGTGCAGCAGTTCGGCGGCACGGGTGAAGTTGAGGGTTTGCGCCAAGACCTGGAAATAGCGCAGGTGCCGCAGTTCCATGAAGCCTCCCGGTGTCAGTTGTTCGCATACCTATAAGGTATCAAGTCAGACCAATTCTATATTGGCAACCAGAAAAAAGCCGTACGAGAATCGATTCCAGAACTCCAAGAACCTGACGGGTATTGAAATGCTAGCAACCGCCATTGAATCGATCGAGACGATCATCGTCGATCTGCCGACCATCCGCCCGCACAAGCTGGCGATGCACACCATGCAGAACCAGACCCTGGTGATCATTCGTGTACGTTGCGCCGACGGCATCGAAGGCATCGGCGAATCCACCACCATCGGTGGCCTGGCCTACGGCAACGAAAGCCCGGACAGCATCAAGACCAACATCGACAGACACTTCGCACCGTTGTTGATCGGCCAGGACAGCGGCAACGTCAACGCCGCCATGTTGCGCCTGGAGCGCAGCATCCGTGGCAACACCTTCGCTAAATCCGGGATTGAAACCGCATTGCTCGATGCCCAGGGTAAACGCCTGGGGCTGCCGGTCAGTGAACTGCTCGGTGGCCGTGTGCGTGATGCGCTGCCGGTGGCCTGGACCCTGGCCAGTGGCAACACCGAAAAAGACATCGCCGAAGCGGAAAAAATGCTCGATCTGCGCCGCCACCGCATCTTCAAATTGAAGATCGGCGCCGGTGAGGTCAACCGCGATCTGGCCCACGTAATCGCTATCAAAAAAGCCCTGGGCGACCGCGCCAGTGTGCGGGTCGACGTCAATCAGGCGTGGGACGAAGCCGTTGCGTTGCGTGCCTGCCGCATTCTGGGGACCAATGGCATCGACCTGATCGAACAGCCGATCTCGCGCAACAACCGTGCCGGCATGGCGCGCCTGAATGCCATGAGCCCGGCACCGATCATGGCCGACGAGTCCATCGAGTGCGTGGAAGATGCGTTCAACCTGGCTCGCGAAGGCGCGGCTTCGGTGTTCGCCCTGAAGATCGCCAAGAATGGTGGCCCGCGCGCCGTATTGCGCACTGCCTCTATCGCCGAAGCGGCGGGAATTGCCTTGTACGGCGGCACCATGCTTGAAGGTGGTTTGGGCACCATGGCGTCGGCCCACGCCTTCGTCACCTTGAACAAACTGGCGTGGGACACTGAACTGTTCGGCCCGTTGCTGTTGACTGAAGACATTCTCAGCGAACCGCTGGTCTACCGCGATTTCGAACTCCACGTGCCGAACACCCCGGGTCTGGGCCTGAGCCTGGATGAAGAACGCCTGGCGTATTTCCGCCGCGACAAGACCTCCACCGCCATTCATCAAGCCTGAGGAGAGCATTATGCTGTTCCACGTAAAAATGACCGTGAACCTGCCGGTCGACATGAACCCCGAAGCAGCGGCCAAATTGAAGGCTGACGAGAAAGCCCTGGCGCTGCGCCTGCAAGATCAAGGCAAGTGGCGTCACCTGTGGCGCATCGCCGGGCACTATGCCAATTACAGCGTATTCGATGTCGACAGCGTTCAGGAACTGCACGACCTGCTGATGCAACTGCCGCTGTTCCCGTACATGGCCATCGAAATCGACGCGATGTGCCGGCATCCTTCTTCCATTCGTGACGATGACCGCTGAGCCCAGCCTGTTCAGCGCGCTACCCTAATAATTACAAGATGAGGAACCTGCAAAAATGAACGTCAAGATCTCCCACACTGCCGAAGTCCAGAAATTTCTCGAAGAGGCCAGCGGCCTGCACAACGATGCCGGTAATCCACGGACCAAAGCGCTGATCTACCGCATCCTGCGTGACTCGGTGAACATCATCGAAGACCTCGCCGTGACCCCGGAAGAATTCTGGAAAGCGGTCAACTACCTGAACGTGCTGGGTGCTCGTCAAGAGGCCGGGCTGGTGGTGGCCGGGCTTGGCCTGGAACACTACCTCGATCTGTTGATGGACGCCGAAGACGAGCAGGCCGGTAAATCCGGCGGTACGCCGCGCACCATCGAAGGCCCGCTGTACGTGGCGGGTGCACCGTTGTCGCAAGGCGAAGCGCGTCTGGATGACGGCGTCGATCCGGGTGTGACCCTGTTCATGCAAGGCCGCGTGTTCAACACGGCGGGCGAACCGCTGGCCGGTGCCGTGGTGGACGTCTGGCACGCCAATACCGGTGGCACCTACTCGTACTTCGACCCGACCCAATCGGAATTCAACCTGCGTCGCCGCATCGTCACCGACGCCGAAGGCCGCTATCGCTTTCGCAGCATCGTGCCGTCGGGCTACGGTTGCCCACCGGACGGTCCGACCCAGCAATTGCTCGATCAACTGGGCCGTCATGGCCAGCGTCCGGCGCACGTGCACTTCTTCATTTCCGCGCCGGATCATCGCCACCTGACCACCCAGATCAACCTGGATGGCGAGAAGTACCTGCATGACGATTTCGCCTACGCCACCCGAGACGAGCTGATCGCCAAGATCACCTTCAGCGACGATCAGCAGCGCGCGGCGGCCTACGGTGTCAGCGGTCGTTTTGCCGAAATCGAGTTCGATTTCACCCTGCAATCGTCTGCCCAGCCTGAAGAGCAACAGCGTCACGAGCGGGTTCGCGCACTCGAGGACTGATCGCGTCGCCCCCTGTAGGAGCAAGCCTGCTCGCGAAGGACGTTAACGATTACGCCGGGTGCCTGATTCCCCGCGGCGTCCTCAAGTCCATCGCGAGCAGGTTCGCTCCTTGTATGTTGACCCTGAGTCCAAAGAGAGAGGTTACGCTCAAGGACTC
>NZ_RCOE01000132.1:0-11285 GCF_004321495.1 Pseudomonas sp. Sample_10 | reverse complement strand
TGAGCATTTTTTCCAGCGAGTCCTTGCCCAGGTTGAGCAACTGACAGTTGCTCGCGGCCACACAACTGGCAGAGCGCCGCTCTCCGTCGAGTACGGCCATTTCGCCGAACGAACGACCGCTGCGCAACGTGGCGATGGTCACCTGCTGGCCGTCACTGGTGGTTTTCTGCACGGCCACCTGGCCGGTGTGGATGATGCACATGAACGTGCCGGCATCACCCTCGTGGAATATCTCTTCGCCCTCGGTAATGGTGCTGATGCTGAAATAGCCCGAAGCCGCGGCGAAGTCGGCTGGCAACAGCTGATTGAACAGGCCGCAGTCCATCAGCCAGTCGCGGATTTCGTTGTTCAGTAAGGTCGGTTCTGACATGTCGTGCGGTCTTTTTTTGTTGTGTCTGTTCCGGGTTTCACATTGCCCTGTAGGAGCAAAGCTTGCTCGCGATGAGGCCGCCACATTCAATATCAATGTTGAATGAATCGCCGCCATCGCGAGCAAGCTGTGCTCCTACAGCGGACGGTGTTCTGTCGGCTTCCGGTGTCCGGAATTAAGACCGGTTCATCAGGCCAAGTTCCTCAGGCAACGCCCAAAACCTTGAACAAAAATGCATATTCGAGTGCTACGTCACGCAATCCCTGGTATCGGCCACTCATTCCACCATGGCCGGCGCCCAGTTCGGTCTTGAGCAGCAGGGGATTGGTGTCGGTTTTCATCGTGCGCAATTTCGCCACCCACTTGGCCGCTTCCCAATATTGCACGCGACTGTCGTTGTACCCGGCGATGACCAGCATGGACGGATAGGCTTGCGCCTTGACGTTTTCGTACGGGGCATAGGCCTTGAGTCGATCATAGACATCCGGCTCCTGCGGGTTGCCCCACTCATCGTATTCGGTGACGGTCAGCGGCAGGTCCGGGTCGAGCATGGTGTTGAGCACGTCGACGAACGGCACTTCTGCAATCGCCGCACCGAACAGCTCCGGGCGTTGATTGAGCACCGCGCCGATCAACAGGCCACCGGCGCTGCCGCCACTGATCGCCAGTTGCGGTGCACGGGTGAATCCATTGGCGATCAAGTGCTCGGCACAGGCAATAAAGTCGCTGAAGGTGTTTTGCTTGTGTTCCTGTTTGCCTGCGCGATACCAGGCTTCACCCAATTCGCCACCGCCGCGCACGTGGGCGATGGCAAACGCCATGCCGCGATCGAGCAAGCTCAGGCGCGCGTGGGAGAACCAAGGGTCGAGGCTTTCGCCATAGGCGCCGTAGCCGTACAGATACAGTGGCACCGGTTTGCCCAGCGCTTCGCGCTTGATCACCAGGCTGATCGGTACCTGCGTGCCGTCGGGGGCGGTAGCCCACAGACGCTGGCTGACGTAGGCGTCGGCATCGAACGGACCGAGCACCGGGGTTTGCTTGAGCACTTGCTGTTCGCCGTTGCTCAATTGCAATTGGCGGATCTGCGCCGGACGGTTCAGCGCTTCATAACGCAGGCGAATCCGTTCACTGACGAACTCCAGGCTGTTCTGCACATGCAGGCTGTACGCCGCGTCCGGCAGCTGCACCCGGTAGCTCGGCAAATCCTGCGGGTGAACTTCGATGATGGGCAGGCCACCTTCACGCAGGCTCAGGGTCATGGCACTCGCGTTGAGGCTCATGCCGTCGATCATCACCGTGTCACTGTGGGGGATCAGGAGCTGCCATTGGGCCTCGATCGGTGCCACGCCGGTATCGACAGCGGTGTACAACGCGAAGTTGATGCCGTCGCGGTTGGTGCGGATGAACCAGGTCCATTGGCCATCGAGTGCGCCATGGTCGACGTCGTACTCGTGGTCTTCGACCCTCGGCGCAATACAGGCAAAGGCCTGTTGTGGCTGGTTGGCGTCGAGCACCCAGACTTCGCTGGTAGTCTTGCTGCCCACGGACAGCAGCAACTGCTGTTCAGAGCTGGCGCGGTAGCAATGCATGAAGAAGCGGCCGTCCGTTTCATGGAACACTTCTTCGGCCGCCGTGCCGTCCAGGCGATAGCGGTACAGCTTGTGCGGGCGGTGGGTGTCGTCCAGTTCGCCGAAGAACAGCGTCAGGCTGTCGTTGGCCCAGGTCATGCTGCCGTCGCAGTCCTGGAACTCCAGTTCGCTGACACGTCCGTCGGACAATTCCTTCACGAACAGCGTGTAAATCTCATCGCCAGTGGCGTCGACACTGTAGGCCAGGCGTTGGTGGTCCGGGCTGATGCTGAACGCGCCGAGGGAAAAGAAACCGCCGTTGGCCAGCACGTTCGGGTCCAGCAGCAGTTGTTCCCGGCTTTCGTCGAGGGTCAGGCTGTCGTCGGCCGGACGCGGGCAGCGGTAATGACGGGCGTATTCATCGCCCGCCGTGGTGCGCGTGTAATACAGGTATGGTCCCCATGGCGAGGGCAGGGACAGGTCGGTTTCAAGAATCCGTCCCTTGATCTCTTCAAACAGAGTTTCACGCAGTTCGGCCTGATCGGCGGTTTGCGCTTGCTGATAGCTGTTTTCAGCCTTTAGGTAGTCGAGCACCGCATCGGTGTCGCGCTCCTGCAGCCAGGCATACGGGTCGGCGCCTTCGGCCTTGTGGGCGATCGGGGCGTCGCAAATGTTGGCGGATATGGGCATGAAGGGCTCTCGAACAATGTACGAAATGGTCGACGCCATCAGCGGGGCAGCCTGACGGGCGAAAAGCCGTTATCATAAGCGCCTCTTTGCCTGCCTTGCCATGGACACCATGACCGAGAACGACTATCTGATCGCTTGGGGCCTCTACGCCTTTGCCGCTTTGGGCTGCCTGTTGGTGTGGATGCGCATTACCCGCTGGATGTGGCGCTGGCTGCGTGAGCCGCTGCGGTTGCTGGTGGCGGTGCTGTTGTTCAGCCCGACGATTATTGACCCGGTGAAGGAAAAAGTCGCCCCGGCCATCGCCATTACCGCCCTGGACCTGCTGTTCAAGGTCGGCAACAACGCCTGGCGGGCCATCTCCGATCTGTTCATGTACGGCATGATCGCCTTCGGTCTCTACCTGGTCTTCGTGGCAATCCGCTTCGCCATCGAACGTGGAGCAAACGCTCGCAAGGAACAGGCTGCCGCCGCCAAAGCCGCCGCCCGTGCCGATGATCCGGAAGAAGAGGAGCATCCTTTTGGTGGTGCTGGCGATGATCGTTACGGCCGTCCACCTGTGCCGAGCAATCCCCAGCGCATGCGGGTCGAACCTCGCCTGTAACCTTGCCCCCTGCCATTGAGCGAGAGTCCGAGCATGTGTGAGTTATTGGGCATGAGCGCCAATGTCCCGACCGATATCGTGTTCAGCTTCACCGGGCTGATGCAGCGCGGCGGGCGCACCGGTCCGCACCGTGACGGCTGGGGCATCGCCTTCTATGAAGGTCGCGGCTTGCGGCTGTTCCAGGACCCGGCCGCGAGTTGCGAGTCGGAAGTGGCGAATCTGGTGCAGCGCTACCCGATCAAGAGCGAAGTGGTGATCGGCCATATTCGTCAGGCCAACGTCGGCAAGGTCTGCCTGTCCAACACGCACCCGTTCGTCCGTGAACTGTGGGGCCGCAACTGGTGTTTCGCGCATAACGGCCAACTGGCGGATTTTCAGCCGACGGCCAGTTTCTATCGCCCCGTGGGTGATACCGACAGCGAAGCGGCGTTCTGCGATTTGCTCAACCGCGTACGTGCGGCGTTCCCCGAGCCGGTCGACGTCGAAGCGTTGTTGCCGGATCTGGTGGCTGCGTGCGCCGAATACCGTAGCAAAGGCGTGTTCAACTGCCTGCTCAGCGATGGCGACTGGTTGTTCTGTTATTGCTCGACCAAGCTGGCACAGATCACCCGGCGCGCCCCGTTTGGCCCGGCACGCTTGAAGGATGTCGATGTGATCGTCGACTTCCAGGCTGAAACCACTCCCAACGACGTGGTGACGGTGATCGCTACCGAACCGTTGACCGAAAACGAAACCTGGACCCGTTACGAACCGGGTCAATGGAGCCTGTGGCGACGCGGTGAATGCGTCAGTCAGGGCCAGACCTCATAAGGATCCGATACCCATGTTGCTCAGTTATCTACGGCTGGTGTTGTTCGCGGCGGGACTGTTGATCGGTGTCCAGGTGCCGGGGTTCATCAACGATTACGCCAAGCGGGTCGAAGCGCACCTGATTGAAGCTCAGGCCGGGTTGAGCGGCTTCCAGAACACCGCCAATCAGTTTTTCAAGGGCGATATGCAGGCGCTGGTGGCGCATTACCGTGCCAGTGAAGACCCGATCTTTCGCAGCGATGCCGACAGCCTGGGAAACCTGCTGAGCCGTCAGGTTGCGCTGGATAAACAGTTCCAGGCGATGCAAGGCCCGTGGTACATCCGGTTCCTGCAAGTGGTGCTGGCGGCCGACCCGGATATCCGCAAGGAAACCTGGAATGGCTACAGCTACCAGATCCTGCTGACCCCGGAAGCGATGATCTGGGGCATGAGCGGTGCGTTGCTGCTGTCGTTCGGCATCGAGTGCCTGTTTCGCCTGATCGACTGGGTGGTGCTGGGCGGCAAACGCCTGCGCCAGAGCCGGCCGATTGAAGAGCGGGATTTACGCGGACTTTGACAGATCGTTCCCACGCTCTGCGTGGGAATGCCTCAACGGACGCTCCGCGTTCGGCTCTAATGGGACGCGGAGCGTCCCGGGTTGCATTCCCACGCGGAGCGTGGGAACGATCATCCGCTGGCCAAAACGATGTAATTCTCACCCACCTTCCGTGCATACCCCTCCAGCACCTGCTGACACAGCGCCACAATCTCTTCGGCCCACTCCACGCCCACGCGCCACGACACCACCACCTGTAAGTCCGGTGGGCGTTGATCGATGTCGAGCAAGGTCAGTTCTCCGCGCGCCAGTTCCTCGGCCACCAGTACCGGGGGCAACGCGCCAATTCCAAACCCGTCCCGAAGCAACCGGGTAATTGCCGACACCGAATTCACGCAGTTCAGTCGCGGTGCGGCCACTCCATTGGCCTGCATCAGGGCAAGCACTTCCTGATGCGGGTGGGAGTTCTTCGAGTAGGTGATGATCCGTTCATTCGCCAGGTCGGCAATGCCCGAATACGCGCGGTTATAGAGGGAGTTACTGGCAGCGATCCAGCCCATCGGGTGGCTCGCCAGTTCTAGGCTGCGCACGCTTTCCTGACGCAACAGGTCGGTCTGCAGGATCACATCGAGGAAGCCTTTTTGCAGCTGATCGCAGAGGTTCAGCGAGGTATCGGCCACCAGCTCGATTTCCACCAGCGGATAGTGATCGGTCATCTGCGCCACCAACGGGCTGAGCCACGTGTGGATCACGGTGTCCATCACGCCGATGCGCACGCGCCCGGCCTTGCTCGAGCGGGTCTCGATCGACTGCTTGAGTGCCTGCATGGTGTCCATCATTTGCTCGGCGTAATCGAGCACTTTCAAGCCTTCGGGCGTCAGACTCACGCCGCGTGAATCACGCAGGAACAACTTCACCCCAAGTTCGCTTTCCAGCACGGCGATGCGACTGGAAATCGACGCCTGGGTGGTGAACAACTTGTCGGCGGTCAGGCGAAAACTCTTGAGTCGGGCGACCCAGACAAAGGTCTCGAGGAACTTCAGGTTCATGGGATAAAGATTTCTTATGCCTAAGGCAGGTTTTTATTAGTTGGACGCAGCACGGCAGGGCGCACAAAAATCTGGCCATCCGGTTCCCACGATAGGCGTCGTCGGGGCTCAGAACAATACCAATAAAATCAGCGCGGAGATTTGCCATGAGTGCGTCCGACACCCCCGCCATTGCGAAAGCCACGGCTCGCCCGGGACCTTTCGACTGGTATCGCAATATCAATCAGCAGGAACGCCGCACCTTCTGGAGCTGCAAGATCGGCTATGGCCTGGATGGCATGGACACCCAGATGCTCAGCTTCGTGGTGCCGACCCTGATTGCCATGTGGGGCATCACAACTGGCCAGGCCGGGTTGATTCACACCAGCACGTTGATTGCGTCCGCCATCGGTGGTTGGGTCGCGGGGATTCTCTCCGATCGGATCGGCCGGGTGCGAACGTTGCAACTGACCGTCCTGTGGTTTGCCTTCTTCACCTTCCTTTGCGGGTTCGCGCAGAACTACGAACAGCTGCTGATTGCCCGTACGTTGATGGGCTTCGGTTTCGGTGGCGAATGGACCGCGGGCGCGGTGTTGATCGGCGAGGTGATTCGCGCCAAGGACCGTGGCAAGGCCGTGGGCATGGTGCAATCGGGCTGGGCGCTGGGCTGGGGCCTGACCGCGATCCTGTACGCGCTGCTGTTCTCTGTATTGCCGCCGGAAGACGCCTGGCGCGCGCTGTTCATCCTCGGCATCGTGCCGGCGATTTTCGTGATTTTCGTCCGTCGCTTGGTGAAAGATCCGGAAATCTACCGCGAAGCCAAAGCCAGGCAGGAGCCAAGCAATCCGTCGAAGTTCTACGAGATCTTCGCTCCGGGCATACTGTTCACCACGATTCGCGCTTCGTTACTGACCACCGGCGCGCTGGGCGGTTATTACGCAATCACGTCCTGGCTGCCAACCTTCCTGAAAAACGAGCGCGGTCTGAGCGTGCTCAATACCAGCGGGTATCTGGCGATGGTGATCGTCGGGTCCTACGTCGGTTATGTCATCAGCGCGTACCTGACCGACATCCTCGGCCGCAAAAAGAACTTCATCCTGTTCGCTGTCGGCTCGTTCACCATCGTTTTGCTCTACACCCAATTGCCGGTCAGCAACGGCGTGATGCTGTGGCTGGGCTTTCCGCTGGGGTTCTTCGCCTCGGGGATTTTCAGTGGCATGGGCGCGTTCCTGACCGAATTGTTCCCTACGCGCATTCGCGGTTCCGGCCAGGGCTTTTGCTACAACATCGGTCGGGCGCTGGCGGCGTTGTTCCCGCTGCTGATCGGTCTGCTCAGCCAGACCGTGCCGCTGAGCGTGGGCATCGGCGCCTTTGCAGCAGTGTCCTACGGCGTGGTGATCCTTGCAGCCTTGAGCCTGCCGGAAACCCGTGGCAAGCAACTCGACGCTCAGTAACTGATAATCTGCGGACGTGTCATACGGATATGTCCCGCAGCCAAAAAGAACAAAGCCTACAGGAGTGTTCACCGTGAGCCGCCTGCTATTGAACTGCGACATCGGCGAGAGCTTCGGTAACTGGACCATGGGTCTGGACGCTGAGGTCATGCCTTTCATCGATTGCGCCAACATCGCCTGCGGCTTTCACGCGGGTGATCCGAGCATCATGCGCAAGACTGTCAGCCTCGCGCTCAGCCATGGCGTGCAGATCGGCGCCCATCCGGCCTATCAGGACCTGGTGGGGTTCGGCCGGCGCTCCATGGCCTACGCCACCCAGGAACTGCAGGATATTGTGCATTACCAGATCGGCGCGCTTGATGGCATCTGCCGGGCGCAGGGCGGACGCGTCAGTTACGTCAAGCCCCACGGTGCGATGTACAACGACATGATGGCCAATCCGGCGCAATTGCGTGCGGTGCTGCAAGCTGTGGCGTCCTATGACCGCGACCTGCCGTTGATGTTGATGGCCACCAGGGACAACAGCGCCGCGCAGCAACTGGGTGATGAATATGGCGTGACCCTGTGGTTCGAAGCCTTCGCTGACCGTGCCTACGACAGCGCCGGCATGCTGGTTTCGCGACAACTGCCGGGGGCGGTGCATCACGATCCGGAAAAAATCATCGGGCAGGCGCTGACCATTGCCCGTGGCGAACACCTCACCGCCAGCGATGGCAGCGCCTTGCACCTGCAGGCCAACACCCTCTGCGTGCACGGCGACAACGCCAGTTCGGTGGCCGCGGTGCAACGGATCCGCCAAGCCCTGAACCAGCAGAGCACGTCATGAAACTGCGGGTGGAAGTGGTCGCGCTGGATTGCCTGATGGTGCGCCTGTTCGATGAGATCGCAGAAGCCAACATGCCGTGGATGCTCGCCGCCAGCGAAAGTCTGCGGGCAGCGTTTGCCGGGCATCTGATCGATCTTGTGCCGTCCTATACAACGTTGATGGTGCATTACGACCTGACAGCATTGAGCCCGGCCCAGGCCCGTGAATTGATCGCCGAAGCGTTGATCGATCTGTCGCCCAACGCGCGCACTCGTGGCACCTGTCACGTGTTGCCGGTGTGGTACGACCTGAGTGTCGGCCCCGAGCTGAGGCTGTTGTCGCAACGCAGCGGCTTGGCAGTGGAGGAGGTGATCCGGCGTCACAGCGAGCGTGAGTATCAGGTGTTCGCCTTGGGCTTTGCCCCCGGCTTCGCTTTCATGGGGCTGGTGGAAGAGGTGCTGGCCGCACCGCGCCTGAACACCCCGCGCAAGAAAGTCGCCGCCGGCAGTGTCGGCATTGCCGAGCGACAAACGGCAGCCTATCCGGTGGTGTCGCCGGGTGGTTGGAATCTGATCGGCCGCACGCCCGCCCGATTGTTTGACCGCAACCGTGACGGCTACAGCCTGATGCAACCGGGCGATACGGTGCGCTTTGAAGCTGTAGGTCATGCCGAATTCATCAATCTGGGCGGGGACGATACGCCTCTGGAGGCCCAGGCATGAGCCAGTTGACGATTGAGGCGAGTACGCCGTTGTGTCTGTTGCAGGACGCCGGCCGTTTCGGTGTGCGGCATCTGGGCGTGACCCAGGGTGGCGCCGCCGATTGGCGTTCGATGTCCTGGGCCAATTGGTTGCTGGGTAACGCGCTGGATGCCGCGGTGATTGAAATCACCCTTGGCGGGTTCACTGTTGTGGCCGAAGAAGATTGTGTATTGGCGTTGGCCGGAGCGGACCTCGGTGCACGCATCAATGGTGAGGCGTTGGCCCCTTGGCGCAGTTTCCGGCTGAACAAAGGTCAGCGTTTGCAATTCACTCAGCCATTGCTCGGTGCGCGTGCCTATCTGGCCGCACCGGGCGGGTTCGATGCGCCGAAGGTGTTGGGCAGCAGCGCGACAGTGGTCCGTGAGGCGCTCGGCGGGCTGGACGGCATGGGCCACGCGCTGACCAAAGGCGCGAGTTTGAGCTATTCGGGCAATTCAGTGATGTTGTTGCGGGAATTGACCGCAGGCCAGCGGCCGGACCTGAGTCTCGAGGCTCCTTTGGACCTGGTCATCGGCGCGCAGATCGGCCAATTCAGCGGACAAAGCCTGTTCGATGCGTTCAACAACGCATGGAGCCTCGACAGCCGCGCCGACCGCATGGGCATTCGCCTGTTGGGCACGGCGTTGCAGTACCAGGGCAAACCGATGATCTCCGAAGGCATTCCGCTGGGGGCGGTCCAGGTACCGCCGGACGGGCAGCCGATTGTATTGCTCAATGACCGGCAGACCATTGGTGGGTATCCGCGATTGGGGGCGTTGACGCCGTTGGCGCTGGCACGATTGGCGCAGTGTCTGCCGGGGGGGCAGGTGCGGTTGAAGCCGGTGGTGCAGGAGGTGGCGCATCGGGAACAGGTCGAGTATTTACAGCGGTTTTTGAGCCGCTAAAAGCATCGCGGGCAAGCCCGCTCCCACAGGGTTGAACGTTGTTCACAAAATTTATGAACAACACAAATCATTGTGGGAGCGGGCTTGCCCGCGATGGCGTCAGACCAGGCAACACAAATCACTTGGAAAGAAACCGCATTCCTTCCTCCAACCCGCGCAAGGTCAGCGGATACATCTGGTCCTCAATCAAATCCCGAACGATATTGGTCGACGAGGTATAGCCCCAGGTGTCCTTCGGATACGGGTTGATCCAGATGAGTTTCTTGTACTTTTCCTTGAACCGCTGCATCCATACATAACCGGCTTCTTCGTTCCAGTGCTCGACACTGCCACCGGCCTGGGTGATTTCATACGGCGCCATGGCGGCGTCGCCGATGAAGATCACTTTGTAGTCGGCGCCGTACTTGTGCAGCAGGTCCATGGTCGAGGTGCGCTCGGACGTGCGGCGCATGTTGTTCTTCCACACCGATTCATAAATGAAGTTGTGGAAGTAGAAGTACTCCAGATGCTTGAACTCGGTCTTGCAGGCCGAGAACAGCTCTTCGCAGATCTTCACGTGCGCATCCATCGAACCGCCGATATCGAACAGCAGCAGCAACTTGACGGTGTTGCGCCGCTCCGGTCGCATCTGGATGTTCAGCAACCCCGCGTCCTTGGCGGTGTGGTCGATGGTGCCATCGATGTCCAGCTCTTCTGCCGCGCCCTGGCGAGCGAACTTGCGCAACCTTCGCAGGGCGACCTTGATGTTGCGGGTGCCCAACTCGACCGAATCGTCCAGGTTCTTGTATTCACGCTGGTCCCAGACCTTGGCCGCCTTGCCCTGGCGCTTGCCGGCGTCGCCGACTCGAATGCCTTCCGGGTTGAAACCACCGGAACCGAACGGGCTGGTGCCACCGGTGCCGATCCATTTGTTGCCACCGGCATGGCGTTCCTTCTGTTCTTCCAGGCGTTTCTTGAACTCTTCGATCAGCTTGTCAAGGCCACCGAGGGACTGGATCGCGGCGCGCTCTTCATCGGTCAGCGAGCGCTCGAACTCCTTGCGCAGCCAGTCTTCCGGAATCAAGGCCTGCAGGTGGTCGTCGAGCTTTTCCAGGCCATTGAAGTAAGCACCGAAGGCCCGGTCGAACTTGTCGAAATGCTTTTCGTCCTTCACCAGGATCGCCCGGGACAAGTAGTAGAACTCGTCCATGTCGGCGAAGGTCACGCGCTGTTTCAGCGCGTTGATCAAGTCCAGCAGCTCGCGTACCGAGACCGGCACCTTGGCTGCGCGCATTTCATTGAAGAGATTGAGCAACATGGGTTGACGCCTGTTCAGTAGTGCTTAGCGGCTGCCGCGACGACTCATGAACGCCAGACGTTCAAGCAATTGCACGTCTTGTTCGTTCTTTACCAAGGCACCGGCCAGCGGCGGGATAGCCTTGGTCGGATCGCGTTCGCGCAGTACCGCTTCGCCGATGTTGTCGGCCATCAGCAGCTTCAGCCAGTCCACCAGTTCGGAGGTCGATGGCTTCTTCTTCAGCCCCGGCACCTTGCGCACATCGAAGAACACATCCAGCGCTTCGCTGACCAGGTCTTTCTTGATGTCCGGGTAGTGCACGTCGACGATTTTCTGCAGGGTGCTGCGGTCCGGGAAGGCGATGTAGTGGAAGAAGCAGCGACGCAGGAAAGCGTCCGGCAGCTCTTTTTCGTTGTTGGAGGTAATGATGATGATCGGACGCTTTTTCGCCTTGATGGTCTCGTCGATCTCGTAAACGTAGAACTCCATCTTGTCGAGTTCTT